>NZ_JAQJCJ010000013.1:0-279924 GCF_030182485.1 Rhizobium atlanticum | reverse complement strand
GATCATGACGGCAATCACCTTTCCGACCAGACCGCCAAGGCGCTGACGGCGGCAAGCCAGATCGGCCCCGATGTGCATGTGCTGGTTGCCGGCAAGGCTGCCAGGGCTGCGGCCGATCAGGCGGCAAAACTCTCCGGCGTCTCCAAGGTGCTGCTCGCCGAAAGCGACGCGCTTGCCAACAATCTCGCCGAACCGCTGGCCGAGCTGATCGTCTCGCTTGCCGGCTCCTATGACACGATCGTCTCGGCGGCCACCTCGGTCGGCAAGACGGTGCTGCCGCGGGTGGCAGCCCTGCTCGATGTCGCCCAGGTCTCGGAGATCATCGAGGTCGTCTCCGCCGACACCTTCAAGCGGCCGATCTATGCCGGCAACGCCATCCAGACGGTGCAATCAAGCGATGCCAAGAAGGTGATCACCGTGCGCACCGCTTCCTTTGCCTCGGCAGCGGAAGGCGGTTCGGCAACGGTCGAGGCGATCCCGGCCGTCTCCGATCCGGGCTTGTCGCGTTTCGTCTCCGATGCACTGTCGGCGTCGGAACGTCCGGAACTGACCTCGGCCAAGGTCATCATCTCGGGCGGCCGCGCACTCGGCTCGGCCGAGAAGTTCAGGCAAGTCATCCTGCCGGTGGCCGACAAGCTCGGTGCTGCCGTCGGCGCCAGCCGTGCTGCCGTCGATGCCGGTTATGCCCCGAACGACTGGCAGGTCGGCCAGACCGGGAAGGTGGTGGCGCCCGATCTCTATATCGCCTGCGGCATCTCCGGCGCCATCCAGCATCTGGCCGGCATGAAGGATTCGAAGGTGATCGTCGCCATCAACAAGGACGAGGAGGCGCCGATCTTCCAGGTTGCCGACTATGGCCTCGTCGCCGATCTGTTCGACGCACTGCCGGAACTGCAAAAGGCGCTCTGAGCGAGGAGACCGAACGTGGCGCGAGCGGTGGGACGTCCAATCAGACCTGGTGCCGACCTTCTCCTGAACGACGAGGAAAAGCCGGCCTATATCAGGCTGCACGACATCGGCAGGGAAAGGCGTCCTCGGCCGCTGCAGGAGTTCCTCAACGACGTCGGCGGGCTGATGCTGTCGGCGGAAGCTCCAGCCGTTGCCAGTTTCGTTGCCGGCAAAGTTCTCCAGAGGCTGCTCAAGACAGGCAAGGTGCGGCCGGAGGGCGACCCCCTTCCCGGCGTGCCCGGAGGGCTGGATGACGCCATCGGCCATCTGGCAAAATCCGGACGAAAATATGAGGCGATCGCCGGCCAGTTCAAAAGTCTCGCCGACAAACTGCTGTGGCGACGTGGCCGGACCGGCCCCTTTGCCAGCCTGAACTTCGGCAACACCCACTCCCACGCCGTCCTGATCGGTCCGGGCGGCCTGGAGGAGCGGGCCGATCTCCGGGTGGGCGTGATCTATATGGATCGCTACACGCGCTTTCCCGATCATGTTCAGACGCAGCCGCGTGCCTTCATTCTGCTTTCGCCGGGCGAAATCTGCCTCGACGATTCCCAATGGTTTTCCGCCGCGACCGGAACAGTTTTCGCGAATGATGCGGGGCAATCCTTTGCAATAAGATGTACGGCCCAGCCGCTTCTCGCGGTCTGGTGTCAGGTCGAGCCGGGATAACGAGGATGAGGCGGAAGCAGATCGTTCGATGTCTAGGTCGTAGCTCTGCATATCTCGCTATCGAAATGATTTAATAGAAAGGATTATCAAATGGACGTTCGCGCCGCCGTAGCCGTTCAGGCTGGAAAACCGCTTGAAGTGATGACCGTGCAACTGGAGGGGCCGAAGGCTGGCGAAGTGCTGGTGGAGGTCAAGGCGACGGGCATCTGCCACACCGACGATTTCACCCTGTCGGGCGCCGATCCGGAAGGTCTGTTCCCCGCCATCCTCGGCCATGAGGGCGCCGGCATCGTCGTCGATGTCGGCCCGGGCGTGACCTCGGTCAAGAAGGGCGACCATGTCATTCCGCTTTACACGCCGGAATGCCGCGAGTGTTATTCCTGCACATCGCGCAAGACCAATCTCTGCACCGCCATCCGCGCCACCCAGGGCCAGGGCGTGATGCCGGACGGCACCTCGCGCTTTTCGATCGGCAAGGACAAGATCCATCACTATATGGGCTGCTCGACCTTCGCCAATTACACGGTGCTGCCGGAGATCGCGCTCGCCAAGATCAACCCCGACGCGCCCTTCGACAAGGTCTGCTACATCGGCTGCGGCGTCACCACCGGCATCGGCGCCGTCATCAACACCGCCAAGGTCGAGGTCGGATCGACGGCGATCGTCTTCGGGCTTGGCGGCATCGGCCTGAACGTCATTCAGGGCCTGCGCCTTGCCGGTGCCGACATGATCATCGGCGTCGATATCAACCCGGATCGCAAGGCCTGGGGCGAGAAGTTCGGCATGACGCATTTCGTCAATCCGAAGGAGGTCGGCGACGACATCGTGCCCTATCTGGTCAACATGACCAAGCGGGGCGGCGACCTGATCGGCGGCGCCGACTACACCTTCGACTGCACCGGCAACACCAAGGTCATGCGCCAGGCGCTGGAGGCCAGCCATCGCGGCTGGGGCAAATCGGTCATCATCGGCGTTGCCGGCGCCGGCCAGGAGATCTCGACGCGGCCGTTCCAGCTGGTGACCGGCCGCAACTGGATGGGCACCGCCTTCGGCGGCGCGCGCGGCCGCACCGACGTGCCGAAGATCGTCGACTGGTACATGCAGGGCAAGATCCAGATCGATCCGATGATCACCCACACTATGCCGCTCGAAGACATCAACAAGGGCTTCGAGCTGATGCACAAGGGCGAAAGCATCCGCGGCGTGGTGGTCTATTGAGAATGAAAACGATCGCGATCGATAAGTCTTACGGCGGCACTCAGGGCGTCTACGTCGAACGCTCCGAGGCCTGCGACTGCGACATGACCTTCGCGGTGTTCGTGCCGCCGCAGGCCGCCGCGGGCAAGCTGCCGGTTCTGTGGTATCTGTCCGGCCTGACATGCACGCATGCCAATGTCACGGACAAGGGCGAGTATCGGCGGCTTGCCGCCGAACTCGGTCTGGTCATCGTCTGCCCGGATACCAGCCCCCGCGGTGACCACGTTCCCGATGAGCCCGACAACTGGCAGTTCGGCAAGGGTGCGGGCTTTTATGTCGACGCCACTGAGCCGCCCTATTCGGCCAATTACCGCATGTACAGCTATATCGTCGACGAGCTGCCGCGGCTCCTTGCTGCGGAATTTCCGGTCGACATGGACCGCCAGGGGATTTTCGGTCACTCGATGGGTGGACATGGCGCGATCACGATCGCGCTCAAGAACCCGGATCGCTTCCGGAGCTGCTCGGCCTTCGCGCCGATCAGCCATCCCTCGGTTTCCGGCTGGTCGAAGCCGGCCCTGCGGAAATATCTCGGCGCCGACGAGGCGACCTGGCGGGCCTATGACGCCTGCTCGCTGATCGAAGACGGGCATCGCTTTCCCGAACTGCTCGTCGACCAGGGAACGGCGGATAGCTTCCTGGAGGATGGATTGCGCCCCGACGAGCTGAGACAAGCCTGCGAGGCGGCTGATATCAACCTCAAGCTTCGCATGCAGGAAGGCTACGGCCATTCCTACTTCTTCATTTCGACATTCATGGAAGACCATCTGCGCTGGCATGCGCAGAGGCTGGGAAAATAATTGCAGAGCTCGGCCGGGCATAACGCGAACGGCCAGGGAGGGAAGGAGAGAAGCAATGACCAGCATAGCCATACATCCGGCAGTGGATTCAGGCTTTCGAGCGGCTGACGCTGCTTTCGCAGGCGGAACGCTTGTGTGCAATTGCGCGAGCAATCCGGTCAAGGTCAGGGTCAAGGGTGATATCGCCCACAATCATGTCTGCGGCTGCACCAAGTGCTGGAAGCCGAAAGGTGCCGTCTTCTCCGTCGTGGCTGTAGCGCCGACCGAAAGCGTCGAGGTGCTGGAAAACGGCGACAAGCTTACAGTCGTCGATTCCACAGCTTTGATCCAGCGGCATGCCTGCAAGGAGTGCGGCGTGCATATGTACGGGCCGGTCGAGCGCGAACATCCGTTCCAGGGATTGTCCTTCGTCCATCCGGAGCGCTTCCAGGAGGGCGGCTGGGCAAAGCCGACCTTCGCAGCCTTCGTATCGTCGATCATCGAAAGCGGATTCAACCCTTCGAAGATGGACGCCGTCAGAGCGCAGCTGAAGGCGTCGGGGCTCGAGCCTTATGATTGCCTTTCGCCTGGCCTGATGGACTATATCGCTACCTGGACCGCCAAGAAGAGCGGCGTCCTGGCGGCCTGAACCTTCCGGGGAGCGCTGGCGTGCCAGCGCTCCCCGGTCGAGTTTGGGATCGATAGATCGCGCACGACGGCTCTCGATTCGCGGCTCGCGGCTACGGCAATTCGCCTCGACGTTCGCCACAACCAGTGGCCCGTGATGATGTCACGCGTCGCGGGGGGATCGTTCATGTCCCTCCGGCCTCAGTTCGGCACCGGGATGACATCAGCGAAATGTTCAAAATACTCCCTTGCGCTGCATCATCCAATCAGACGGTGACGATGGCTTACCGTATGCCATCACCTCGGGACATCGCGCTTTCGAGCGGACTCCGAGAAATGATCGACGGCGCGATCAGGATGCTCGATATCGCGGCTTCGACCAATGCGTCGAACGGTATCGTGGTATTGATAATCGTGATGAACTCTTTGGCTCACTTTGCGGAGGCTGGACGCGGGTCATCGGCCACAACAGCATTTGTGTTGACGACCGCGATCCGCTGGCGCACGTTTTTCAGCTCAGATGAGCGCATTCAGAAACGGTGATGAGATGAATATGCGACCCGGGCAGCATCGGCAGGCAGACGGCGCCGCAAAACCCGCCGCCCGGCTCAAGGTTGGGTTCGTTCTGTCGCGATCGTTCACGCTGTCGGCCTTTGCGCTGTTCGTGGACACGCTGCGGCTTGCGAGCGACGAGCAGGATCGTTCCGGACGGGTGCTTGCCGACTGGCAGGTGATCGGCAGCACGCGGCACCTGATTACCTCGAGCTGCGGCGTCCAGGTCGCTCCGACGTCGGACTTCGTCGATCCCACGCGGTTCGATTACATCGCCGTCGTCGGCGGCCTTCTGACCGTCGAGAATCCCGTCGACCAGCAGACCATCGCCTTCCTCAAGCAGGCGGATGCCAAGAAGGTGCCGCTGATCGGCGTGTGCACCGGTACGTTCATCCTTGCCGCCGCGGGCCTGATGACGCGGCATGAATCCTGCGTCAGCTGGCTGCATTACAAGGAGTTCCGCGAGCGGTTCCCCGAACTCAGTGTTCGCTCCGACCGGCTCTTCAATCTCGATCGCCAGCGCGGATCCTGCGCCGGCGGCAGCAGCAGTGCCGATATGGCGGCGCTGCTGGTCAGGAAATACATCAGCCGCGATGCCGAACGAAACGCGCTCGAAGTGCTGCAGATCGAGAAAGCCCGCGCTCCGGCCGACATTCAGCCCCGGCGTCCCCTGTATGACGATTACGACGATGCCCGCGTCAAGGCGGCGATGATCACCATGGAACAATTCGTCGACGGCAGCATGCCGATCGAAAAGCTCGCCGCCATGGTCGGGCTCTCGCGGCGCCAACTGGAGCGGATCTTCATCGAGAAGACGGGCATGTCGCCTGCCAAGGCCTATAACCGTGTCCGCATGGAGCGGGCAAAATCGATCCTTGCCCAGTCGAAGGCGCCACTCATCGAGATCGCGCTCGACGTCGGTTTCGAAAACGCCTCGCAATTCACGAGAACGTTCAAGCGCACGTTCGGGCAGACGCCTTCTCAGCATCGTGCCGCGGCTTTGCGAACGCATTGAAGCGGCAGTGCTTAAGATTATCGTCGCCCGCAATCTCGCCGCCGCCTGGCTGACGGCATCGCTGCATGGTTGATCACAGGCCGAGCCCGGGCGTTGCGGTCCGGTGCACGCCCTTGGGGACGAAGGCGAAGTGATCCACAAGGCCGAGGAAATCGGCTGCCAAATGGATGACCGAAAGCCACATCTCCGTTCCCTGCAGACTCGGCTCGGCGCCATCGGCGAAAGGGAAACCTTCGCCGTCCCGCCATCTGTCCACGGCCCTCGTTATGAGATTCGGGCAATCGCCTAGCCATCGGCCCGCCGGTAATCGGTCTGCCGGGCAATCAGCAGCAGCGGATGGACCGTATCGAGCAGGTTGCAGGCATTGTATTTCGCGCCGACAAAACCCTCATGGTCACGATAATTGAGATGTACCGTTTCGAGCGCGGCGCGCGGGTGCGGAAGCGCAATGCCGAACTGCGCATAGGTGCCGCGCGTCAGTCGATAAAAGCCGTTCACCGGCTGGAGCCATCCCTCCAGCGCCGTCGGCTCGCCCCACAGGCCGGTGACGCTGTTGACATTGCGGGTCAGCCATTCGAACAGCGCCTGCCGTGATTGCCGGATGCCGAAATAGCGGGCGTTGAAATACATGGCTGTGCCGATCGCATCGACGACGCTGCCGGCATGCCACGCCCGGCTTTGCCAGGGCAGGGCGCTCAGCCATTCGTCGAGCTCTCCGGCATCGAGCTCGACTGCTCGGACAGGGTGCGGCGGATGTGAGCCGAGCAGTTCGAGCGCATAGCCGACCGATAGAACATTGTAGAGCGCCTTCGAATCATCCCTCAGCAGCATCCCATGCGAACGCGCATGGTCTTCCGGGAAAAGGCCGGTCTCCCGGTCCTGCAGTCCTTGAAGGCGCTCGGTAGTCTCCGACGCATCGAGCTCGGGCGGCAGCTGGCCGAAGCCGGCGGCGATTTCGATCGCATCACACAGGTGCCGGATCGCCGGCCGCCTGACGCCGTCCGCTTCCAGCGATTCATAGGCTCCGTCTTTTTTCAAAAGGGCGAGAATATCCGGCCAGTGCTCTTGCGCCTTCTCCCCGAGCCTCAGCAATTGTTTATTCGATGTCTCCAGCGCCGGTTTCCTGGCCGTCGAGCCTCGGCTGCGCAGCACCCGGGCAGGCACGCCGCCGGCAATCGCCATGCTCGCAATGTCCCCGGTCACGACCGCACCGGCGGCTATGACGGCGCCGTTTCCAATCGTGACACCATCGAGGATCACGCAATTGGCGCCGATCCAAACATCGTCGCCGATGACGATGCCGAGGCTGACGAGGCCCTGGCGGTGTATCGGCAGATCAGGATCATCGAAGCCGTGATTGAAGCCGACGATCGACGCATGCGAAGCAATGCGGACACCATTGCCGCAGTTCACCTTGCCGGAAATGCAAGCATAGGGATTGACGGAACAATCGTCGCCGAGGGTCACGTCGCCGCGCACGAGCGCGTGCCCCGCAATCCACGACCGCTCGCCCATCGCCAGGCTTTCGGTGAAGATCGCGGCATTCTCGGCGATATAGGAGGTCTCGGCTAGTTCGGCGGCGCATGATCGCAGGAGCGCTGCCTTGCGGGCGAGGTGAGCGGAGTGATCGAGGTCCGACGCGATGCGCTCCCAGGGAAGATATTGCAGCCGGCGCGCTTCCCTCTCCTCGCTCACCGATGCCTTCGGGCTGTTGGCGTGATTCATCCTGCTCCTCACAGGTTCGGTCGCCGAAGACTTGTTTATGTCAAGCCATCCATCTCCCGGCGGTATCAGACCCCGTAAGCGGTTCGCACGCAAGATGCAGAGGATGGACCGGTCGCTGGCCAGTTGCCTCGATGCGGTCGTTGCGCGATGCCTGCAGCGTGACTTACATGGCGGTCGGCTCCAGAGTGCCGAACCATGCCACCAGGCCGACGACTGTGAGCGCCAAGACGATTTCGACAACGGTGCCGATCCTGAGTGCCGTCACAGCTCCATGAGACCAGGAGAGTTTTAGCACGAGCACATACCTGTGGAGAATCGCCAGTCCGGTCATCGACAGGACGAGCAGTATCTTCAGGGAAAGCAGAAACTGATAGACAACGGACCAGTCGAGCGGAAAACCGCCGATGATCATGAACATGTTGCCGGCGCCGGAGATCAAAACCATGCCGACGGCGATGTGGCCTGCCGTGGAGAAACGGACGAGCGCCGTCGTCGCGTCGCGGCCGGCCTGGTGATCGGACAACAGCGGCAGAATGAGCGCGACCGGGATCAGCGCGCCGAACCAGGCGCCTCCCGCCAGGACATGGACGATATCGTTCGCCCGATGCAGGGCACGAAGCCAGCCGGTATTCATGGCGGCATGGCCACTCGCGGCTAGACCCGCCAGCAAGAATCCCGCGGCAATCGTCATGCTGGCGGCCCGCAGTCGCATGGGTACCGCGACGTATGCGAGAAAAAGCGCGGCGGTTCCTGCCCCCTGCCACATCCACGCCGTGCCGATCGTGGTGCCGAAAAGAACATCCAGCATCGCACCGAAATCAAATGCGTCGGCCCAGTCCCCACTGAGGAGCGCGGACCTGATCGGGAGGGTAAGGACCGTAGCAGCGACAATGCAGCCGACCGCAAAGGCTCGTGGCCAAGATTGCCGTGTCCAGATATCCCCAGAAAGTCAGGCGGGAACGAGCAGCCACAGATATGCGCAGCTGCCCCACAGATACAGGGCAGCGATGTCCAGGAAAAAGCGGCAACCGATATAGGCTGTCTCGAGCGTGATCACGGCTTGACGGTGAAAGTATAGCTGCCGCTGGTCTTGTGACCGTCTGTCGAAAGCACATGCCAGTCGACCGTGTAGTCGCCTGGCGCCAGCATTGTAGAAACGGGGACCGTCAGGACCTTGCCCTCGTCCTTCAGCCGGGCTTCGCCAAGCCTGATTTCCTCTTTGCTGGAGTCGGTGACCTTCACACCGCTGAACTTGAGGTCGAGTTCTTCTGTAAAAGTCAGGTCGAGTTCGCTGGGAGAGACGACGGATGTCTTCTCTGCCGGGCTCGACGTTTTCAGGTGGGCGTGAGCCAAGGCCTGGCTGGCGGCCGCGGCCGTCAAGATCAGTGCGATGGAAGCGATCAGGGGGAGTTTTGACATAGTCATCTCATCTGTTGCCTTTGAAGTTGCCAGTTGAAGCGGTCGTTTGTCAAAGCTTCGCCGAAGGGCTGGGTGCGGACTGTCTTCATGTCACCTCCTCAAGCGAACGCACGCCGAAGCGGTGGGATCGTGCGAATGATGGCCTGGTCGGTCGCGACCATCAGCAGGATGGCGAGGCCGGTCAGCGGAAACGCCAGGGCGAAGACGGTCGCGATCGTCCATAGGCCGATATAAACAGATCGCCGCGGCGGCAGCGGCGGGACGCCCACACGTCCGGACGGGCGCCGCTTCCACCACATGAGGACGCCGGTCACGCAGGAAAGAATGATCGCAAGGCAGGTGGCAAGCATCAGGAATTGATTGACGCGGCCGAATTCGCGCCCCTGGTGGACGTTGATGCCCCACTCGATGGCTTTTCCGAAAATCGGATACTGGCCGTAGGAGATATCGACGAGCGGCTTGCCGGAATATTGGTCGATGTGAATCGTCCGCTCCTTGGCGAGGTCATCGGGATAGATCGCCGCGGAATAGACGCCGGTTTCACCGGAAGGCATGGCAATGTCGAAACCCGGCGTCAGACCGGCAGCCTTTGCGACGTCGACGGCCTTGTTCAGGCCGATCGGCTTCTTCGACTGGGCGACGGCAATGTCGGAGAGCGGGACCGGAGCCTGTTCGACTGTCCAGCCGACCGCAGGCAGGACGTTCTGGGTAACCTTCTGCGATTTCGGCACATCGTTCCAGAGTTGCGTCGGATATCCCAGGCCATGGCTTCCTAGCCAGGCCTGCATGTTCGAACCCCAGTAGCCCGACCACGGCATGCCGGTGATCGCCAGGAAGAAGATCAGTATGCCCGCGAAAGCACCGGTTACGGCATGCAGGTCGCGCCAGAAGACGCGTCGGGCCGGAGTGCCGCGGACCGTGACGACGCCGCCCGTCTGGCGGCGCGGCCACCAGAGATAGATGCCGGTCACGACAAGTACCATGGCGAATCCGCCGGCAATCTCGATCAGCTTGTTTGGAAGGCTCCCAAACAGAGCAAGACTATGGATGCGCTTGACGACGTAGTTGAACTCTTCGGTTGAGCCGACCCTATCAAGAATCCTGCCGTTATAGGGATCGATGAAGACGAGCGTGGAGCTGGCATCGCTTGACACCGTGACGATGGCCGAGTGCTCAGGCGTTGCCGGGTCCTTGTAGGCGGTGACCGCGGAGCGGGGCACGGCGGCCGTCGCGATCTCCGCCAGCTTTTCCGGCGCCAGTGGTTGGCCTGAAGCGACGACGTCATAGCGGTAGGCGAAGACGCTTTCGTTGATCTCGTTCTTGAAGAGATAGAGCGAGCCGGTGATCGCGAGGTTCAGCATGAAGGGAATGACGAGAAGTCCGGCGAAGAAGTGCCAGCGCCAGATGGCGCGATAAAGCGAGACGCCGGGTACGGCGTTTTCCGCCGGAGCGGCGGAAGTGATAGTCGACATGATGAAATTCCGAATCCGTGGCCGCTGGCAAAGGCGCGGCCGAGAACAAAGGGCGCGCCTCTGCCTGGCTGACGCGCTGGTTCAGGTCAGGTTCGGATCGGAAGGAGGAGCTCTGGGACCAGTATTGGGTGGGTAAATTTGCCTGTGGAAGGCTTCGATACGGATGGCAAGATCCACCCGAAGTGAAAATGCGAAAGCTTTCCCGGCGATGTCAGCAGGTGGCGGAAGCAGGACGGAAGCACTGATCCGGCAGGCTTCGCAGCCATGATTGTGGAACTTGTGATCAGTGCCGCTCTTGCCTTCGTCGTCTGCGACGGTGACGCAAAGCGTAGGCAGCGTCCCGTCCGGAAGCACATATTCGGCAAGGTTGACGGGGGCGGCGGTAATCGCCGGGGCTTGGTGCGCAAATCCGACAGACGCGAGCGCAATGGCGCACAGAATGCGCACCAGCCATTTCCCGATCATTTCCAAGCGACTTTGCATGGTTCCCCCGCCGTCCGGCGTGAAAACGTTGATAATGCTGCCGAGCCGAAAGCTCAATGCGGCAATGTGGCCGCAGGATCAATAATCACGAGAGACTCGAACCGAACTTGTCCCAGCCTTCCTTGATCGTCTCCATCGCGACATTGGTCGAGGTGTTGGCCACATGCGGCAATGTCGAGATGCGTTCGCCGAGAACGCGGCGATAGCGGCCGATATCGCGGGTGCGGATCTTCAGGAGATAGTCGAACCGGCCGGCGATCATGTGGCACTCCTCGACCTCCCTGATTTTCTTGATGGCCTCGTTGAAGCTTTTCAGGGCAGCCTCGCGAGTGTCGGAGAGCTTCACCTCGACGAAAGCGATGTGGTCGAGCTGCATTTTCGCAGGGTTGAGAACAGCCTTGAAGCCTTCGATATAGCCGTCGTTGATCAGCCGTTTGAAGCGGAGCTGGCAGGGCGTCTTCGAGAGCCCGACGCGCGCGGCGAGATCGGTGATCGACAATCTGCCATCCTCGGCGAGTGCTACGAGGATCTTTCTGTCGAATTGGTCCAATTCACTAAAGATGTCGGGTTCACTAGCCATTTGAGCTCTTCGATGCGTTTTAATAAGTTCATACAGGCTGAAAATGGCGAAAATCAAGTGAGATCGTGATTGGCGATCTGTGATACCTTACGGGTGGACAATGGGATGGAAGGCGCAGGTGCTTGACGCATCGTCAGGATCGCACCGGCACCACATGCAAAACGGGGTCATGCATGGGCAGGGAAACGCAGGACGACGACGAGAAGCCGGATCTCATCGCCCACTACCGGCCGGTGGCGATAAGGGCCGTGGCGGCAGCGCTCACGCTCAAACGCGACAAGCCGGCGCGCCCGCTTTGCGAGACGGAATATTCCGGCCCTGTCGTCACCGATGATGCTGGCTGGGACGATGAGCCCGGCGTCTCATTCATCCGTTAAACCATATATTGATTGATAGGGACCTCCATGCTCAACGCAGCGATCGACAGCACGCCATCCAATGATCCCGCGCCGTTCTCGGCCTTCGCGCCGCCGATCCGGCCGCAATCCGAGCTTCGCCAGGCGATCACGGCCGCCTATCGCCGTCCGGAAACCGAATGCCTCCCGCCGCTCGTTGCGGCTGCACGCGTTTCCGAGGCCAAGCGCTATGACATCCGCAGCACTGCCCGCACCCTGATCGAGGCGCTACGCGCCAAGCACAAGGGCACCGGCGTCGAAGGGCTGGTGCAGGAATATTCGCTTTCTAGCCAGGAAGGCGTGGCGCTCATGTGTCTTGCTGAAGCACTGCTGCGCATTCCCGACACGGATACCCGCGACGCGTTAATCCGCGACAAGATCGCCGAGGGCAACTGGACCTCGCACATCGGCGGCGGCAAATCCATGTTCGTCAACGCCGCTACCTGGGGTCTCGTCGTCACCGGCAAGCTGACCTCGACGGTCAACGACCGCAGCCTGTCGGCGGCGCTGACGCGGCTGATCGCGCGCGCCGGCGAGCCGGTGATCCGTCGCGGCGTCGATATGGCGATGCGTATGATGGGCGAGCAGTTCGTCACCGGCGAAACGATCGAGGAGGCGCTGAAGCGCGCTCGTCCGCTGGAAGCCCGGGGGTTCCGCTATTCCTACGACATGCTGGGTGAGGCGGCGACAACCGCAGCAGACGCCGAGCGCTATTTCAAGGATTACGAGAAGGCGATCCACGCCATCGGCAAGGCGGCGCATGGGCGCGGCATTTATGACGGCCCCGGTATTTCGATCAAGCTCTCGGCCCTGCATCCTCGCTATGTGAGAGCGCAGGCCGGCCGGGTGATGGGCGAGCTGCTGCCGAAGGTCAAGGCGCTCGCCGTTCTTGCCAAATCCTATGATATCGGCCTCAACATCGATGCCGAGGAAGCCGACCGGCTGGAGCTTTCGCTCGATCTTCTCGAAGAGCTGTGCTTTGCCCCGGAGCTCGGCGGATGGAACGGGCTCGGCTTTGTCGTCCAGGCCTATGGCAAGCGCTGCCCCTTCGTCCTGGATTACATCATCGATCTCGCCCGCCGCTCCGGGCGGCGGATGATGATCCGTCTCGTCAAGGGCGCTTATTGGGATGCGGAGATCAAGCGCGCCCAGGTGGATGGTCTTGACGACTATCCGGTCTATACCCGCAAGATCTACACCGACGTCGCCTATATCGCCTGCGCACGAAAGCTGCTTGCCGCTGCCGATGCCGTCTTCCCGCAATTCGCCACCCACAATGCGCAGACGCTCGCCACGATCTATCATCTGGCAGGGCCTGATTTCGCAGTCGGCAAATACGAATTCCAGTGCCTGCATGGCATGGGCGAACCGCTTTATGACGAGGTGGTCGGGAAGGAGAAGCTCGACAGGCCCTGCCGCATCTATGCGCCTGTCGGAACGCATGAGACGCTGCTCGCCTATCTCGTCCGCCGCCTGCTCGAAAACGGCGCCAATTCCTCCTTCGTGCACCGCATCTCCGATCCGAATGTTTCAGTCGAGGCGCTCATTGCCGATCCGGCCGAGACCGTCGCGGCCATGCCCGTCGTCGGCGCGCCGCATGTGCAGATCGCGGCACCCAAGGCGCTTTACGGCAGCGCTCGCGCCAATTCGAGCGGCCTCGATCTTTCGAGCGAAGCGACGCTGGCGGACCTTTCACAAGCGCTTGCCTCCACGGCTGCGACGCCCTGGCATGCGCTTCCAATTCTCGCCGACGGGTCCACCGACGGCGTGACGCGCGAGGTCCTCAATCCCGCCGATCACCGGGATGTCGTCGGCACGGTGACCGAAGTGAAGGTCGAGGAGGCCGCCCGCGTCGTTGCGATGGCGGCGGATTACGCGCCGCAATGGGCGGCCGTACCGCCGGCCGAGCGCGCCGCCTGCCTCGATCGGGCCGCCGACATTATGCAAGCCCGCATCAAGGTGCTGATGGGCATCGTCATGCGCGAAGCCGGCAAGTCCGCCGCCAACGCAGTCGGCGAAGTGCGCGAGGCGGTCGACTTCCTGCGGTATTATGCCGATCAGGCGCGCAAAACCCTCGGTCCGTCGCATCTGCCGCTCGGGCCGATCGTCTGCATCAGCCCGTGGAATTTCCCGCTGGCGATTTTCACCGGCCAGGTTGCCGCTGCCCTCGTGGCCGGCAATCCCGTGCTGGCGAAACCTGCCGGTGTCACGCCGATCATCGCTTCGGAGAGTGTCAAAATTCTCCACGAGGCCGGCGTGCCTGTCGGCGCGCTGCAATTCGTGCCCGGCAGCGGCCGCCTCGGCGCCGGCATGGTCGGGGCGCAGCAAACGGCGGGCGTCATGTTTACCGGCTCGACCGAGGTGGCCCGTATGATCCAGGCGCAGCTCGCTGAACGCCTGTCGGCAACCGGCAAGCCGATCCCGCTGATTGCCGAAACCGGCGGCCAGAACGGCATGATCGTCGATTCTTCCGCCCTGGCTGAGCAGGTCGTGGCCGACGTCGTGACATCGGCTTTCGACAGCGCTGGCCAGCGCTGCTCGGCGCTACGTGTTCTCTGCCTGCAGGACGACATTGCCGACAGGACGCTCGCCATGCTGAAGGGCGCCTTCCGTGAATTGACCATCGGCCGCACCGATCGCTTGAGCATCGACGTAGGGCCTGTCATCAACGACGGCGCGAAGACGGAGATCGACCGGCATATCGAAACGATGCGCGCCGCCGGCCGCAAGGTGGAACAGCTGCCGCTGCCGGAAAGCGCAGCAAAAGGCACCTTCGTTCCGCCGACGATCATCGAGATCAAATCCCTCTCGGACCTGACGAAGGAGGTCTTCGGGCCGGTCCTGCATGTCGTCCGCTTCAAGAGAAACGGCCTCGATCGCCTGATCGACGACATCAACGCCTCGGGTTACGGCCTCACCTTCGGGCTTCACACGCGGCTTGACGAAACGATCGCGCATGTGACGAGCCGTATCAAGGCCGGCAATCTCTACGTCAATCGCAACATCATCGGCGCTGTTGTCGGTGTGCAGCCTTTCGGCGGCCGCGGCCTGTCTGGAACGGGGCCGAAGGCCGGCGGCCCGCTTTATATCGGCCGGCTGGTGCAGCGCGCGCCCGTGCCGCCGCAGCAGGATTCCGTCCATACCGACCTCGCCCTTCGCGATTATATCGTCTGGCTCGATAAGAAGGGCCTGACGGACGAAGGTGAAGCAGCGCGCAGTTATGCAAGCCGATCAGCGCTCGGGCTCGAACGCGAACTCACCGGCCCTGTTGGCGAGCGCAATCTCTATGCGCTCCATCCGCGCGGCCGGATCCTGCTCGTGCCGCAGACCGAAACCGGACTGCATCGCCAGATCGCCGCGGCCATTTCCACAGGCAACCACGTCGTAGTCGATGCGGCTTCCATATCGAAGTCGGTGCTGGCGGATCTTCCGGCGGCTGTCGCCAGCCGCCTTTCCTGGACATCGGATTGGGAAAAGGACGGGCCTTTCTCCGGCGTGCTCGTCGAAGGGGACCGCGACAGGGTTCTTGCCGTCAACCGGAAGATCGCCGCGCTGCCCGGCCCGCTTCTCTTGGTCCAGGCTGCGACGAGCGAGGAACTGGCAAGCGATCCGGAAGCCTATTGCCTCAACTGGCTGCTGGAGGAGGTGTCGACCTCGATCAACACCGCCGCTGCGGGTGGCAATGCGAGCCTGATGGCCATCGGCTGATCGATAGGCCGAGGGGGCAGAAATGCGCCCTCCAGGCCGGCTGCCCAGGTTCCAACTCCCCTTTCGTCATGCTCGGGCCTGTTCCGAGCATCTGCGACCGGTCGAAAGGAGCGGATCCTCGGCACAAGGCAGCACAAGGCCGACGATGACGCCGCGTAAAGAGCGAGCTTTGTCAGCGAGTCTGATGAGGCAGAAAATGCGGCGCCTCGGCCACGCCTCCGATGCTCCGAACAAACTCGACACCATTGACCATTTTTTTAGCAGTTGCGGCTATCGTCGCGCCATCAGGCGTGACCATTCCTGGGGGCGGGGCTTTCTATGGCGTTGATTGATCGACTGTTGCAGCGTATGCGGATTGTCACGAAGGTTCTTTTCTTCGTGGTTCCTCTGATCATCCTCATTGCGGGCATAGGGCTTTTCGGCTATTTCACCGCCGGCACGCTCAAAGGCCAGATGACGCTGACGCGGCAGACGATCGATACGCTTTCCAGTTTCCAGCAGCTCAGATCCTCGCTGACTGCCTTTACCGATCTTCCGACGGCGGCCACGCGCGATCGGCTGATCGCCAGCATCTCCGATCAGGAGAAGGGCGCTGCGACGCTCGATGCGATGTTGATCGATCCATCCCAGAAGCAGCAGATCTCGGCGGTTCGCGAACTCGGCGGCAAGATGCAGGGGAGCGCCGACGCGCTTTGGACCGTGGCACAGGAGCGGGCGAATACCGAGCAGGCGATCGACGCGGCTGTGGCGCAGCTTTTCAAGGAAAGCCAGACCGCCCGCAAGCAGCTCGACGTCCTTCAGGACCAGGCGAACGGAAAGGAAGCCTTCGTCCGCGCGCTTCTGCTCGATGCCTCCGCCTACAAGAATATCGCCCAGCGCATTGCGAAATTGCGCAAGGCGACGGCGCAGGCGACTGACCCTGCGGAAATCGCCGGCGCTCTCGGCAACCTCCTGCCGCCGCTCGTCAAGGAGGTCGGCGGGAGCGCCGCACTCGCCTCGGACAAGGCGCAGAGCCAGATTGCCGCACTGAAGCCGGTAATGGACAAGCTCGCGGCGGTGGCCAAGGACAGCGCAAACCTTACGCTCGAAGGCTATGCCCCCGTCGACCAGGATCTGCAGGGCTTTGAGGAAAAGTTCGTAAAGCTCGCCTCAGGGAATGCGGATACGGCTATCGAGCGTTTTGTCGGCATGGATGCGAACATCGGCACGCTTCGCTCGATGGTGGCGATCGTCAGTGCCGCGTTCAAATCGATCGACGATCTGCGCCTGCACCTGAGTGAACTGAACAGGCGGGTCGATGCCGAAGCGCGCGATGCCGTTCTCGCCGATCTCAAGGCGCTGCGTGAAAGCGCCGCACAGCTTGTACCCCTGAGTGGGAAAAACCCTGCCTTGCAGGATCTTGCGAAGAAGATCGAGCCATCTCTCGCCGCGATCGAAAAGGCCACGTCGCTTCTGATATCGATCGCCGACCGGTGGCGGGCAGAGAGGGGGGCGGCAACCGAGCTCGTGGCCGCGGCAAGCCATACTCTGGAGCAATTCGTCAGCACCGCGCAGGAGAGCGGCAGGGACATCAGCCAGCGTTCGGCCACGATGTCGCTGGCGGCGATGATTGCGGGCACGGTGCTTGCGATCATCGGCGGCCTCATGCTGATCGAAACGCTGCGCGGACCGCTGAAGCGGATCACCCAAACGATGACGAGACTTGCCGCCGGCGATCTCAACGTTCCGATCGGCGACGGCAAGCGCGGCGACGAAATCGGCGATATGATCCGGTCCGTGACCATCTTCCGCGACCAGGCGCTCGAAAAGACCAGGCTCGAAGAGGTCGCTGAAACGAACAGGGCGCGGGACGAACAGGAGCAGGCTCGCCGCGCAGCCGAGCAGGCGCGCATCGAAGCCGAGCAGAGCGAGGCCCTGGACGCACTCTCCGACATGCTCGGCAAGCTTGCCGACGGCAACCTCGCAGCCGTCATGAGCGAGGAACTGGCCGCCGATTATGTCGCGATGGCCAGGACCTATAACCAGGCGATCGATGCGCTTCGCCGCACACTCGCCGAGGTTCGCAACACCACCTACGAAATCGCCGAGGGCAGCACCAATCTTTCAGGCGCGGCCGACGATCTGGCGCGGCGCACGGAACAGCAGGCGGCCGCCCTCGAAGACAGTTCACGTGTGCTTGGCGAACTCACAGTCAGCGTTCGCACGACAGCGGAAAACGCGCGTCAGACATCGCTATCCGTCGCCGAAGCGCACCGGCAGGCGGAGCATTCCGCGGCCGTCGTCGCCAAGGCCGTCGACGCCATGGACGCCATCAACCGTTCTTCGGAGAAGGTCTCCAGCATCATCGGCGTGATCGATGAGATCGCCTTTCAGACCAATCTTCTCGCCCTCAATGCCGGCGTCGAGGCGGCGCGGGCAGGAGAGGCGGGCAGAGGTTTCGCCGTCGTCGCCCAGGAGGTGCGCGAGCTTGCACAGCGCTGCGCCAAGGCTGCCCGTGAAATCAAGGATCTCATCTCCAACAGCGCATCGCAGGTTGGCACGGGCGTCAGGCTCGTCGAGGAGACCGGCCAGGCGCTTTCGGCGATCATGGAGCATTTTACCTCCATCAATGGCCTGGTGCAGGTCATCTCGACTGCCACGAGCACGCAGTACAAAGGCATCGACGAGGTCAACAGCGCCGTTCGCGACATCGAGCATATCACTCAGCACAATGCCGCAATGGTGGAGGAAAATACCGCCGAAATTCACAGGCTGCGGCAGCAGGTGGAACTGCTGAACGAGCGGATCTCCCGCTTTCAGACCGCCGACGGCCGCAAGGTCTCGCCCGGCGTGAGCCCGCGGATCGCCATGGCCTCCTGAGCGGTACTTCTTCCCGTCCTCCGCCGATGAAAAACCGCGCACAGTTTTGCACGATCTGTTTTTGAAATCGGCCACTTTACCCCAGGCGGACGCCGGGAAACGGCTTGGGATGATAGGGTCTGGGATCGACGATCGGCTCATCGCCGTGACGATATCGGCGATCAGATAGCCGGCGCCGGGTCCGATGCCGAAGCCGTGGCCGCTGAAGCCGGCAGCGAGGATGAAGTCTGGAAGCGTGGCGATCTCGCCGATCGCCGGCACGCCGTCCGGGCGTGCTGTCGATATAGCCTGCCCAAGCGGCGTTGATTTCGGGATTCTTCAAGGCAGAAGGTTGTGGTCGCCCTGAAGCCGGACGGTTCAGTCGCGGAGGCAGTGAGCCAATCCCTAGAAGCACTGAACTGGCTTTTGGCGCCATGACCGGCAGATCGTGTTCAAGTATCTCCCAGTTAAGAATCTTGAAAGTACAAGGCCATATCGGCCAGATCAGGCCGCTATGATGAAGATCTTTCGAAAATCCTCGATTGTCTTCCATATCCCCGTGAATCCGGGCTTCATGACGAATGTGTCGCCCGCGCGAAATACCATCGGCTCCTTGCCGTCTTCCGTCAGCTCGACCACCCCTTCGAGAATGTGGATGACTTCACAGACGCCGTCTTTGATCGAGCGGGTCGTGCCGGCTGTCCCCGATGCGACCCCGCTGCGCACGCGCCCCTCGAGGCTCTCATCCTGATCCCAGACATAGATGTCCGGATTGCCTTCGATCAGCCGGTCGATCGGTGGCTTCTTATGAATGCCAGCGCCAAGGTTTTCGGTGCGAATGGGTATGATAAGGGACATGTCTATCCTCGATGAGTTGGTCTTGTTGTGAGACTATCTGCTTCGCGCCAGCATTATTCGATTTCGCACAAAGCTTCGAAGCAGAAAAATTCGTTGGCATGAGAGCCGCGAGCATTATGTCCTGGAACCTTCGGCGGCGCGTTACCGGCGAAGGTCGATCAGCGCCTGCGCCATGTAGAGATCCTGAAGCGATATTCCCGAACTGTCGAAGATCGTGATCTGGTCGTCACGGATTCGGCCCGGCGCCAAACCAGCCAGAACCGCGCCGATCGTCGTCAAGTCCTGCGTCGCATCGGCATGCTGGAATTCACCGATCGCGCGCGACTGCTCGATGAGGTCGCAAAATAGAGACGCGCGGGCAAACAGCGATGGCGGAAGCTCCTGCTTGCCTGTCCGATCGGAGCCCATGCTGGATATATGCGTTCCTGGCTTGATCCAATCGGCTTCAAAAAGCGGAGCGGTAGAGGTCGTTGCGGTGATGATGATGTCGGCAGCTCGGCATGCCGCCTCTGCTGAAGCCACTTCGGCGACGATTCCCTCTCGGCGTAGCCGGGCAACGAGCGCATCGACCTTGGCGGTCTGACGACCGACGACCAGAACCTTTTTGAGTACGCGGATGCGTGCAACAGCAATCACCTCATATCCGGCCTGATGTCCGGTGCCAAAGATCGCAAGGGTCTCAGCATCCTTGCGCGCCAGCGCATCCGTCGAAACAGCGTCGGCGGCGGCCGTACGGAAGGCATTGAGCTCGGCGCCTTCGACAATGGCGCCGATTCGACCCCGGCTCTGGTCGAATAGAAGGGTGATAGAACTATGTCGAGGCAGGCCTGCTGCGTCATTCGTCGGATAATAGGAGCCGACCTTGAGACCGGTAAGCCGCTCATCTGTCGATGACTTGATTGTAAAACGGTTCTGCGGATCCCCTGCATGACCGAGAATGACCGGGAATGCAGTCGTACCCTCGCCGGCAGTGGCAATGAATGCGGCCCGCACTGCCCCGAACGCCAACTCGTGGGTGGCAGCACTCGCGGATTCTTCTTCGGTGATATAGATCATGTGGTTCTCTTTCCCTCAGGGGCTCTTAGGCAATGGGATGTCTCGACGCCAAAGCCGATCCGACGAGCGGCATGATCGAGCGTATTCATCTCGCTATCGACCGCGTGAACGCGATACCGCGTCGAGTGCGATCTTGTAGGGATACATTTCCAGTCCGTATTTCCTGAGCCGAAGGCAGGAGGGACGTTGCCGCCCGCCTTATTAGTAGTCGATCAGCACCGACTTGGTCCGGCGATTGGCGTGATAGGCTTCGCGGCCAAGATCCTTGCCAAGGCCCGATGCCTTCCAACCGCCCGTCGGCAGGATATGGTCGCGCGTCCGCCCATATCGGTTGACCCAGACAGTGCCAGCTTCGAGCTTCCGGATCATGCGCATGGCACGCGAAAGATCCCTCGTGAACAAACCCGAGGAGAGGCCGTAGGTCGCATGCTTGGCCATCTCGGTAGCCTGGCTTTCGTCGTCGAATGATTGCACCGTCAGCACCGGGCCGAAGATCTCTTCGGCAACGGCCGGCGAGGTTTCGTTGACGCCGGTAATGATTGTCGGCTGATAAAAGCTGCCCTCGCGCTCGATCCTGCCACCGCCACAAACGATGTCGGCTCCGCCCTGGCGTGCGGCCTGAACGATACCGTCGATACGCGACAACTGTGTCTCGGAGATGATCGGCGAGAATGTGGTTGCTTCGTCCCAGGTGGGGCCAGGCCTGATGTCTTCCATCAATCGGGCGATGCGAACCGTCAGTTCCTCGGCAATGGAACGTTCAGCAAGCACGCGGGAGCCTGCCACACATCCCTGTCCCGCATTTCCAAGGATCGTCCGCGTGATGCAACCTGCCGCGAGATCGAGGTCCGCATCGGCAAATACGACCTGTGGTGACTTGCCGCCAAGCTCCAGCGTGACCGGCTTGATGCCATTTCGGGCGGCATTTTCCATGATCGCCACACCCGCGCGCGTCGAACCCGTAAAGGATATCTTGGCGATCTGCGGATGTGCAACGATCGCAGCACCGGTCTGCGGCCCATTTCCAAGCACAATGTTGATGAGTCCTGCCGGAATGCCGGCCCGGACGGCAAGTTCTGCCAGATATAGAGTCGAGAACGGCGTCATTTCCGATGGCTTGAGAACCACGGCATTGCCGGCGGCAAGCGCTGGCGCGAGTTTCCAGCCAGCGAGTGCCACAGGCACGTTCCATGCGGTGATCGCACCGACGACCCCATAGGGTTCGGATGCAATGAAGCCGAACTGGTTGTCGGCCGTGGGAACGAGGTCATCGCACTCCTTGTCGGCGAACTCGGCAAAGAATCGAATCTGTTCCGCTGCGATCATGACGTCGCCGCTCAACGCCTCCTTGACGAGCCTGGAAGAAGACACAGCTTCGATCCGCGCCAGCGCTTCCGCCTCTTTCTCGATTAGGTCGGCCCATGCGTAAAGCGCCTTCAGCCGCTCGCGCGGACGTTGCGTTGCCCATCCGGACGCCACAAGCGCCTTCTTTGCACTTTCGACAGCGCGATCGACGACCTCGACATCGGCAAGAGGAATGTCTGCTAGGAGGCGGCCATCGGACGGCGCATGAACGGTTATAGCGCCGGCACCGCCAATATATTCGCCACCGATGAAATGCCCTGAGGGCAATGCTACGGATTTTGGATCGAAACTGAGCGACATGATGGTCTCCTGAAACAGCTGTGGAGGTGAAGCTACGTCATCTCCGACAAACGAGGATGGTGAGGATTGCCGCTTCTGAAGAAGGGCGGAGATCTCTACGGATCTCTGGCGCCTGACTAGTTTGCGAATGCGCCGTCGACTGCGTTGGCGAGCTCTTCCATCGAATGAAAATGATAGTCGGGTTTTGTGAATTGTTTTGGCACCAGCGTTCCGCCATAGCCTGCCTTGTCATGGCGCCGCTCGATCCAGACATTGGTCATGCCGAGTGCACGCGAGACGCCGATGTCGTGATATTGGCTCTGAGCCGTATGAATGATCTGCGCGACGGCACCGCCGTCTTTTTCCACATGCTCGAACACCCGCTTGAAGAAGATCGGATCAGGCTTCTCGACGCCCGTCTCGTCTACGGTGAACGTAGCCCAGAACGGATTGCCAAGCTTTGCCTGATAACGATCGAAGCCCCAGCGACGCGCGTTGGTCATGGCAATCAGCTTGTAACGACCGGCCAGCTTCTCAAGCGCGGCGACGCTGTCGGAAAATGGCTTGGCCTCTGCGACCGCTTCGATCATCTGGTTCTGCAGCGCGACGTTGTCCGGCAGCCCCAGATGCCCGGCGATTACCGAATAGCAGCGACCAAGATCGTCGGGACAGCGTGCCGCACCTGGCATGACGCGCGCAGTCCGATAGACATCGAGCGCTGCCTCGCCGTCGATCTCAACACCGGCCGTCTTTGCGACCGCATCGAGGCCTTCGATGATCGCGGACTCGAAGTCGATCAGCGTGCCGACAACGTCGAAACTCATATAGTGGAAGCCGACAAATGGCTTGAGCTGCCCGTCAGCCTGATGTGAAACGTGGACATTCATTTTGCGTACTCCCGCGATAGATCTGCATGTCGGGCAAAAGCCCGTTATCCCTTATCCACGGCGTTCCAGATGACCTTGCCACTGGAAAGCCCCTCCTTTCCATGAACACATTCTGCCGCATCCCTTATCGGACGGTTGCCGAAACCCCTTGCAGTTGCAGCACAATCTTGCGAAAACCGATCCATGCCAGCATTTCCAGCCGGCGACGGGTCATTAGCCCTTCGCATCGCTAACCGAGCCTGGGGCAGTTCGGCAATCGCCGACCGTTTGTCCGAAAGACTGACGGCGATGCGGCCGCATGATCGTCGCTTGTCAAAGCCCCGCAGTATTTCCGACGACGACCGCCGGGCATGCAGCAGGAACTTTGCCAGGCAGCCGTCAGGCCGCGCATTCGATGGTGTCGGCCAACGACATCACGATCGCACGCGCGGCGTAAAGTTCCTCGATCATGAGGAACTCCTCGGGCTTGTGCGCTCGCGAAATATCGCCCGGCCCGCAAATAATCGTCGGCACCCCGGCACGCTGGAAGAGACCGGCTTCCGTACCATAGCTCACGGCCGCGATCGCCTTTCGGCCAGAAAGCTTCTCCATCAGCGCGTTGAAAGGGTGAGTTTCGACCATCGCCAAGGGCGGGTAGGTGGACAGGATCTCGATCTCCACACCTGGTCCGGCCGCCGCCCTCACTGGCTCAAGGATATCGGCGGGATCGACGCCTGCGATTGCCCGTGCCTCGACATGCAATTCGGCCGATGCCGGGATGATGTTGATCGCTTCGCCGCCACGGATAACCCCCACCTGCAGGGTCGAATAAGGCGGATCGAAGGACGGATCGAGGGGGCCGGCCTTCAATGCATCTGCGGCATCCACTGCAGCGGCAAGGACCGGCACAAGCATGTGAATGGCGTTGACGCCGAGATCGGTCCGGGAGCTATGGCCGGACAGACCCCGAGCCACCGCGCGAAGCGCCGTCTTGCCCTTGTGCCGCAAGATCGGAGTCATGTTGCTGGGTTCACCGACGATACAGGCGATCGGTGGCGCACACAGCGAAGGAAGTTGCCTGATCATGTGCGGTGCACCGCGGCTTCCCGCCTCCTCGTCATAGGATAGGGCGATATGTATGGGTGCCGATAGGCCGCGTTGCACCAGATCTGGGACGGCCGACAGCACCGCGGCAATGAATCCCTTCATGTCACAGGTTCCGCGGCCGATCAGCTTCTCGCCATCACGGCGCAAGATGAACGGGTCCGCCTGCCATTCAGGCTCGTTAGCGGGAACCACATCGAGATGCCCCGAGAGGATATAGCCGGGCACGCCTGCCGGCCCGATCGTTGCAAACATGTTGCTACGATCGCCTTCAGGTCCCGGCAGGACCGTCACCGGCACGCCGTGGCTCTCAAAATAACCAACGAGGAACTCGACGATCGAATCGTTCGGCTTGCCCACAACGGACGGGAACGAAACGAGGTGTTCTAGCATCGTCTCTGGAGACATCATTACTCCTGGTCTGCATAAAGCTCGAACTGAGCGGCTTGAATTCAGACCAATGTACCGCCGTCGCCTTGATCGCTTTTCCTGTTCTTGTGCGACCAGTAGCAGTCCATGCCGTGAAGCATGCCGCAAACGCAATTTCCTGCGCGCAGGATACGAAAGTCCGCAAGCTCTACCGCTCGGAAACGCTCATACTGCAACCATCTGACGAACGGGCGTCGGCCGGTAATGTCTGGGACTGGACCATCGATGAAGCTCATGTATTTGCTGACATTGCCTTGGACATCAAGGGAACAACTCCCCTCGACGGCATGGAACTCGATGCCGTGCCGATGCAAGGAAGCCCTGGTTCCTGCCGGTCGTTGGCGCATATTATCGCGTCAAGGATCTCCTGCCTTAGCCGTGATTGAGGACGCTGTTTGACGCACTGCGATTCGATGTCTTGCTTAACCCGATGTAACAGAGAGACTTCATGGGCCAGAATAACACCATCCAGATTCCGACATTTGCCGATGTCACCGCCGCCGCTAAACGCCTTGACGGGATTGCACACAAAACGCCGGTGATGACGTCGCGCACCTTCAATGCGATGACTGGCGCCGAGGTGTTTTTCAAATGCGAAAACCTTCAGCGCGGCGGCGCATTCAAGTTCCGCGGTGCGATGAACGCCATTCTGGCGATCGACGAGAAACTCCGTGCCCGCGGTGTCGTAGCCTACTCGTCCGGAAACCACGCGCAGGCACTTGCCTATGCAGCACAGATCACCACAATACCCGCAACAATCATCATGCCGAAGGACGCACCGACGCTGAAGGTGGAGGCGACCAGGGGTTACGGCGCAAATGTCATCTTCTATGACCGCTATTCCGAAAACCGCGAGGAAATCGGAAGACGTGTCGCCGCCGAGCGTGGCGCGACGCTCATTCCGCCTTACGACCATGCCGATGTGATTGCTGGCCAGGGCACCGCCACGCTGGAGCTGATCCAGGAGGTCAGCGAGCTCGATGCGCTCTATGTCTGCCTTGGCGGCGGTGGCTTGCTCGGCGGCGCAGCCTTGGCTGCTGCGGAATTGTTGCCTAAATGCCGTGTCGTTGGCGTGGAGCCAGCGGCAGGTAACGACGGCCAGCAGTCGTTTGAGAAGGGCGAAATCGTCACGATCCCCGTGCCGCAGTCGATCGCAGATGGCGCCGTCGTTACCCATCTCGGCGAGCATAACTTTCCGATCATCCGGGAGAAGGTCTCCGCCATCACGACCGTGACCGATGCGCAACTCGTATCGACCATGCGCTTCTTCTCCGAACGGATGAAGATGGTCGTGGAACCTACCGGTTGCCTCGGCGCTGCCGCAGTGCAGGTCGATGCCGCGAAGCTTGCAGGAAAACGCGTTGGCGTGATCCTGAGCGGTGGCAATGTCGACCTTTCTCGCTTCTGCGAATTGCTTGGGGCTACACTGGACCCTCCATACCGCAGAACATGATCCACTATGTCACCACCCAACGAAAGCCAACTGCTGCATTGACGTGTTCTGGGTGACGCTAACCCGCTCACAGACACAGCGCTGGCTGTCGCTCAGGGCAGCAAAGTCGTTCAAAACATCAGCCGCGCTTGGGCCGGGAAAAATCCAACCGGCCTCATTGATCCTGCAACACGAACCAAAGAAGGAACCTGCAATGTCACTTTTGATTAGTATCGATACCGAGCCGGACTTCACCCCGAAGCGTGCGGTTCCCGAACCGGAGCGGCTCATTTCGGGCAATCCAATCTACAATACCTGGGCACAGGATGCGTCCAAGGGAGAGAAGGTATTGACTGGGGTTTGGGAAGCCACGCCTGGCGAGCATCACTCGATCAAAGGGACCACATACGAATTCTGCCACATCATTTCAGGTCTCGTGGAAATCGAGGAAAAGGGCGGCGAGACAAAGACCTATCGCGCTGGTGACAGCTTCGTCATGAAGCCTGGTTTCGTCGGTGTTTGGCGCACGATCGAGACTGTACGCAAGATCTATGTTTGCGTTTATGAGTGACGAAAAACTCAGGTGTGGCCGAATGGGCACATCTGAGCTTTTCATATCGGCCGGTTTGCGGCGAGCGGCAGCGGCGCCATATGTCCCGCACGCTGTCGAGCTAAGCATGTACGGGGGACTTAGACTGCGCGAGTTTGCCTTTCTCGGTGCTCACCGCAATTTCCGCGGAGGCGGACGGTGAGTCCGGGTCGGCAAACTTGACGGCGGCCCCCGGATAAGCGGTAAGCGCCGCGGCCCTCATCACCGAGGGGCATTCGCCACGCCCCCTCGGATCTCCACCCCGATCGCGACGCTGATGAGGGTGAATTCTCGACCCAAAGGTGCCGAGTGGTTACAACGACGACAATGTTGCTGCTGAGGAGCAATGTTGCCCTTCGGCACTGTTGCGTAAGCGGTGTTCGCGGACCACGGCGTAATCGTCCTTGCTGCGCCGCGACGTCAAATTTCATTCCGCCTCGTCAAACCGACGGTTGCTCGCTTCATCGAGCAAAATAAGTTCGTTCTAAAGCCCAGATAGACGAGCACGAGGATCAACACCCAACCTTTGCAGTCAGGGCCACGCCAAGCGGCCTCTGCCGTTTCGAACCAGTGATCGTTTCAAATCCGTTGCAACGCCGCGTAAGGGCGTATCCGCTGCGCGGCCATGGTCAAGCGTGCTGTTTTATCTCAGTGGTCGGTTGGATTTGCTTCGCCTGGGCCGGGGAGGTCCGCCATATTGAGAGGAGTTGCAGGATCCTCTGTCGTAGTCTCACGTGAGGAACGGTATCGCCTGTTGCGAGTCGTCGGTTTCGACGTCCCATGAGGACGCCGCATTTTCACCTGAAATGACTCTGCGAGACGGCGCTCATTCGCGATGGCTGTGTGTCTCAGACAGTGCCGAACGTCTGCGCATCACCAATTTTGCCCGCGCCGGCGCGTTTACCCCTTAGAGGCTGCCGCACTTAAAAACGCTGCACCATTGTCGACTGCACCGTCAGTTGACGACGCCGTCATAGTCGCCTTTCTTGTCCTTTTCCCAGTCCTGGAGCTCGCGGGTTTATCACCCTCAACCTCCATCATCCTGACCAACAGACGCTCTCCTGCCGCCGTGATGTGATTGTGCATCGATGCTTCTGCGCGGTCGGTGTCGAAACTTCGAATCGCCGCCAGGATGGGAGCATGAGCCTCGATCTCATTGATGACGTCTGATCCGTAGACCTTGGTGAAGAAGATGCTAGCCCTCGTACGGGTCTGAAGTGATCGCAACTGATCAAGCAGGAGCTCATGACCGCAGGGCTCGCAAATTGCCCAATGCAGATCCATGTCGGCCTCAATCATTGAGAACGGATCACCTGACTGTACCGACGACTTGAGAGCAGCGTATCGATTTTCGATTTCGTTCAGCTCCACTTCCCTGAAGCGTCCCTCGGTCATTGCAATCCGGATCGCGTAAGATTCGAGCACCGCGCGGAGGCTGAAGAGTTCTCGGATCCCCTTCGGGCTAATCGATGTGACCGTTGCACGCCGGTGAGGAGGCAGCGTCACCAGTCCCATCTCCGAGAGCGTCTGCAGCGCCTCACGGACCACCGTTCGCGATGTGCTGAATTTCTGGGAAAGCGGGACTTCAGGAAGGCGACTTCCCGGCGGAAACGTCCCCCGCAAGATTTCCTCGCGCAGATACTCCACGATGCCTATGGAGAGTTTCGGGGCATTGCCGGCAGGCCTGCTCATAATCTTCCCTCTGATGAACGGTTTCCCGAACTTACAGGTTGTCGACACTTCATACGCGTAGCTGCGCCCGCCCGCAAGCGTCCGCTCATTGAAAAATACTCACTGCTGCCGCTTGACGCCCAAGCATCGACGTGTATTCTGTCGACAGTTTGGCACGATATAAAATTTATCACGCCGGGTTTTGGATCAGACTCCCTTGCATCATTATCTGCCGAATAATGCCTGAATGCGCGCAGCTTATGGGATCGTACGCGATGAAACCAGTCGCATCGCTCAATTTTATGCGTGTTAGTTTTGTCGACAGAACACAAATGCTCTGTCGTGCTGAAGATGACGGGATTGAATATGGAAAGTGAATGCCCAGGCCCGATGACACTGCGCAGATCGGAAGAAGCACGTCCGGTCCGCTCTCTGACTGATCACCCGTTATTCACATCACCGGCTCCGGCGGTAGGTTCCGTCGAGGCTGAAGAGATTGTCCGGCAACATTATGGGTTCGATGTCTCGTTGACTCCGCTGCACAGCGAACGGGACACCAACTATCTTGCTCAGGCCGAAGATCGAAGGTTCATCCTCAAGATCACCAACGCGGAAGAGCCGCAGGGCGTTACCGATTTCCAAACTGCGGCTCTGCTCCATCTCGAACGATGTGGTACTGAGCTGCCGACGCCGCGCCTCGTGCGAGCGCTCTCCGGCGAGCCGGCTCTCAATCTTGCGCTTGCCGGGGGCCGAAGCACCGTGCGGCTATTGGATTATCTTGACGGTGTCCCTCTGAAGGACCGTCCGCGGCGGGAGTTTCCCTTGGCGGAAATTGGGAGGGTCCTGGCAAAGCTGGATAGCGCGCTCTCGAGTTTCGACCATACCTTCAAGCAATACGAACTTCTCTGGGATTCCAGTAATCTTGGCAGGTTGCGGCCGCTGATCGAGTACATTTCTGATCCCGAGCTCGCGAAACAGTGCCAGGGCGTCATCGACCACTTTGTCAGTAACATAGAACCGCGCATTGCAGATCTGCGTTGGCAGATCATCCACAATGACGTCAACCTCAACAACATCCTGATTTCCGAAGCATCGAGCCGGGTTACCGGAATCTTCGACTTCGGCGATATCATTTACGCGCCGAGGATCAACGAACTCGCAGTGACCTGCTCCTACCATATCTGCAACGAGATAGATTTTGCCGAGACGATCGGCCCGCTGGTTTCCTCCTACCACGAACTGACCCCGCTCGATGAGGATGAGATCGACGTCATTTACGACCTGATCGTGGCAAGGTTCGTCACAACAATTTCGATAACCTACTGGCGTGCAACGATGTTTCCCGCAAACCGCGCTTACGTCATGCGAAACAATCCGATCGCAGTCGAAGGTCTGCACATCCTTCAAAACGCCGGCCGGCAGTCCGTGCAACAGGTCCTGCGCGCCGCTTGCAACATGGAGTAACCAATGTCTCTTGATACCACCCCAAACCTTTTCATTCCCGGCGCGACGGAACTCGAACCCGAGCTTGCTGCAACCATTGCCCGCCGTCAGCAGGTGATGGGTGCATCCTATAGACTCAACTACGCGAAGCCGGTTCATTTCGTCCGTGGCGAAGGCGTCTGGCTCTTTGACAAGGGGAACAACCCCTTTCTCGACTTCTACAACAATGTCGCCTCTCTCGGTCACTGCCATCCGCGTGTCGTCGATGCGATGACCACACAGGCAAAGACGCTTTGTGTGAATACACGTTATCTCGACGAGAAGGTGATCGAATACTCCGAGCGTCTGATCTCCACCTTCCCCGAAGAGCTTTCGCGTGTCGTTTTTGCCTGCACCGGCAGCGAAGCAAATGATGCAGCTTGCCGTATAGCGGAGACAGCGACAGGAGGTGACGGGTTCATCGTTTCGGAATTCGCCTACCATGGAACCAGCAAAGCGATTGCCCAGCTCTCCAGCAATCTGGGGCCGTCGGTGCCGCTCGGAAGAGCCGTGCGGACAGTCGCTGCTCCCGTCACGCGTAACCTATCGGCCAAGGACACAGCCGACGCCTTTACTGCCGATGTGAAAACGGCTCTTGCCGACATGAAGCGCAGGGGCATCAAGCCCGCCGCGCTTTTGCTCGACAGTATCTTTTCGAGCGACGGGGTCTACCCCGATCCGCGAGGGATGATTGCCGATGCCGTCGCAGCGGTGCGTGCCGAGGGCGGCGTTTTTATCGCCGACGAAGTCCAGGGTGGATTTGCGCGAACCGGGGACTCGATGTGGAGCTTCCAGCGCCACGATGTTGTTCCCGACATCGTGACTCTCGGCAAGCCTATGGGCAACGGCTATCCGATGTCAGCCGTCGTCGCTCGCCCCGAACTCATTGAGACGTTTGGCGCGTCGGCACGCTACTTCAACACATTCGCCGGGAATACAGTTGCCGCAGTCAACGGGCTGGCAGTTCTGGATGTGATCCGCGACGAGGGTCTCATGGAGAATGCGCGCCATCTGGGTCAGAACCTGGGGGAGCAACTCCGGGCGCTTGCCGATACACGCATCGCCGAGGTTCGCGGAGCGGGCTTTTATTGGGGCGTCGAAATTTGCAATCCCGATACTGGTGCGCCGGACCGCGCCACCGCCAGCGCTATCGTCAACGCACTGCGTGAAAAGCGCGTGCTGATCAGTCTCACCGGACAACATGAAAACGTCTTGAAGATCCGACCGCCGCTCGTTGTCTCCGAGCGAGAAGTGAATCTCTTCATGGACGTGTTCAAAACCACCTTGGATTCCGTGTCACTGAAAGCTGCATCGTAAGGTGGATGGCAAAGATGTTGTTCCAAAGCTTCAACCCTTCGACCGGCGAACCGATCGCCGGGCGTGAAACACTGACAGACAATAGCATTATGCCACCTGGGTAAGGCCTGCCGACGCGGTCGAGCGCGGCAGCTAAATAGCAAGAAAGGGGAATAAAGTGAAATCAGCAACGCACTTCAAATACAGAACCATCGCATACGCACTGGCATTCGCGGGTGCGATTGGCTCCGGCCAGTCTGCGCATGCTGGCGCAGCGCTTGATGCCATAAAGGCGCGCGGAACTCTCGTTTGCGGCGTCGGTCAGGCGGTACCAGGCTTCTCGGCACCCGGAGCCAACGGCGAGCTCGCCGGCATTGACATCGACTACTGCAAGTCGATGGCGGCTGCCATTTTTGGCGATGCCTCGAAAGTTACATATCGCCAGACGTCCTACGCTGAACGTTTTGTGTCGCTCTCTTCAGGCGAGGTCGACGTCCTGGCCCACGACACTACGACAACACTCAATCGCGAAGGCGCGCAGAATGCACGGTTCACATCGCCGAACTACTTCGATGGCTACACGTTCATGGTGGCGAAGTCACTCGGTGTCGAAAGTCCCGACCAGCTTGCCGATGCGACTGTGTGCATCCTTCAAGGGTCGACGGACGAGGTCAACACCGAAAACTTCTTCAAGTCCCGCAACATCCATTACACACCTCTCGTGCTCAGCACCCGAGAGCAGCTTGCGGCTTCGTTTTTCGGTGGTCGATGCGATGTCCTGGGCGGCAACTATGGCAATCTCGCCGGCGATCGAGCAGGCAATGGAAAGGCTGACGACTACGTCATCTTCCCCAAGTTTATCACGCTCGAACCCTATGCACCTGCAGTGTTGAAGGGTGATGACGAACTCTATCTTATCGCACGCTGGGTCATGTATGCCCTTATTGAAACCGAGCGTCTGGGCATTACGCAGAGCAACGTCGAGGATCTTGCAAAGAACACCACTGACCCTGAGGTCAAGCAGATCCTCGGTGCAGCGCCGGGCAACGGCAAGGATCTCGGCCTTGCCGAAGATTGGGTGGTGAAAATCATTTCTGCCGTTGGAAATTACGGCGAAAGCTTCGAGCGCAATCTCGGAAAGGCATCGCCGCTCAAGCTCGACCGCGGTTTGAATGACTTGTGGACGAAAGGCGGGCTGATGTATGCAGCGCCGTTGCGCTGATGAGCACCACGCGCTTTCAAAACGCGATGTTTGTGATTACGGCCACTGCAGTCTTTGCGTGGCTGTCTCATAATCTCGCGTCAAATTTTGCCGCTCGCGGCGTCAGCATCGACTATGGCTTTCTTTGGAAGGCCACGTCTTTTCCGATCGGTGAATCGCTGATTTCTTTCAGTTCGGGGGACAGCTACCTCCGGGCGATGTTTGTCGGGTTGCTCAACACCGTCAAGCTTGCGGTCGCAGCAATCATTCTTTCGACCGTCCTCGGCGTTCTCGTCGGACTATTTGCACGCGCAACTCATCCACAGCTGAGGACACTGGCGAAAGTCTATGTCGAAGTCACTCGCAACATTCCACTCCTGCTCATACTCGTTGTCTGCGCCACTGCAGTTCGCAATCTTCCGCCTGCACGTCAGGCCTGGACAATCGGCGATTTTGCATTTCTTTCGAGCCGTGGCTTTTTTATTCCGACGCTGGCCCTTGGCGATGCCGGTCCGATCATTGCGGCAATCGCCGCCTTTGGGTTTCTTGGCTGCTTTTTCTCCTGGCACCTGATGGTGCTCGGGCATGACCTCAAGGGTCGCTTCCCCCGCCTTCCGACCGGGGGGCTCGTCCTCGCGGCGACTGCACTCATCGGCGTTGGCATCTATATTTTCGGATGGGCCGAGTTCGACAAGCCTGTGCTGAAGGGCTTCAACTTCAGTGGCGGCATTGGCGTCACGCCCGAATATCTGGCCATGCTGATAGGGCTCTCATTCTACACGTCAGGGTTCATCGCAGAAATTGTCAGGGGCAGTCTGGCGGCCCTTCCAAAAGGCCAGTCTGAGGCAGCAAACTCCCTTGGACTGAATCCCCTGCTGACACTCTATCTGGTGCTGGGGCCGCAGGCGCTGCGGCTGATACTTCCTCCACTCGCCAACCAATATCTAAACGCCATTAAGAACACGACGCTTGCAGTCCTGATCGGATATCCAGATCTGGTTTCGGTCGGTAATACGGCTCTGAACCAGACAGGGCGAGCGATAGAGACAGTGTCCATTTATCTGTTGATCTATCTCTCACTCAGCCTCCTGGCCTCTTCGGTGATTCGTTGGCTCGAAACGCGCGCGCAATTGGTGAAATCATGAGCGATCTGTCCGCGACTCACTCCTGCCCGTCGAGCGGTTACCTGGCGAACCTGCGGCCTTACTTTCGTCCCTGGCCTCACGCGGTGTTGACAGCGGCAATCACCGGAAGCTTAGTCTGGTCCGCCGTGATATTCTTTAACTGGGCCGTCAGGGATGCAGTCTTTGGTCAGGCCTCTCCCGCCATCTGCCATGCAGCAGGGGGTGCCTGCTGGGCCTTTCTTTACGAGCGCTATCAAATCATTCTGTTTGGCAGCTATCCGAGTGACCAGTATTGGCGGCCATCACTTGCCGTCTTCCTTGTCCTTGCCGTGCTCATCATTAGTGGCTTTCGCCGCTTTTGGCGGCCGTCGCTCGTTCTCGTCTGGATCGCGGTCGTGGTTATCAGCTTGCTCCTGATGCGGGGTGGCCTTTTCGGGTTGCTACCGGTGTCGACAAGCCGATGGGGTGGCCTGCCGCTGACCGTCGGTCTTTCGGCCTTCGGCATTGTACTGGCCCTTCCCTTGTCAGTAGGCATCGTACTCGGACGACGATCCAAAGCTGCGATCATCCGCCGCAGCTGCTCAATATATGTCGAGACAGTTCGTGGCTTGCCGCTGATCGCAGTCCTGTTTATTGGTTCGACCATGCTGCCGTTTCTTTTGCCGGGCGGCAATCTGATCGACAACATCCTGCGCGCGCAGGTTGCTCTTATTCTGTTTCAGGCCGCCTACCTGGCAGAGGCAATCCGAAGCGGGCTCGACGCGGTCCCCCGCGGCCAGTCGGAGGCGGGCGCGAGCCTTGGTCTGTCGCCCGGCCTGGTGATGCGCCTCATCGTTCTGCCCCAGGCTTTCCGCATTGCCTTGCCCGCCATAATCAACACGTTCATTGAATCGATCAAGGACACGACGCTTATTAGTATCATCGGGCTGATCGACGTGCTTGGCGGCGCCCGGGGCGCGATTGCCGATGCGACGTGGCTCGGCTTCTACCGCGAAGCCTATCTTGTCGTCGGTGTCGCGTTTTTCCTCTTCTGCTTCATCCTCTCCGTGCACTCAAGGCGTCTCGAGCAGGAGTTCTCGGAAGAAAGGCGATAGGATCAAGGGTCAATGTTGATCTTTAACGACCTGACCGCAAGTTGCGGGCTCGAGACGAATTTTTCGTGCGAGCCACTCCGACGATACCATCAGCGACAGAGCGCTGTAAGGCGCACCAGATAAACCAAGCAAGCTTAGCTAGGGCCGTGCACGGCCGGGCGCGATAAATGGAGCCACAGTACTCATGAACAATCACGCGATGTACACGCTGAATGCGACGACCGAACTGGCGCTGCAGAAGAATGTTGTCAGTATTTCCGGCTTAAACAAGTGGTACGGTGATTTCCATGTGCTGCGCGACATCAACCTGAAGGTCATGCGTGGCGAGCGCATCGTTATCGCCGGCCCTTCGGGCTCGGGCAAGTCAACGATGATCCGTTGCATCAACCGCCTGGAAGAGCATCAGAGGGGCCAGATTATCGTCGATGGCACGGAACTGACCAACGACCTGAAGAAGATCGACGAAGTGCGCCGCGAAGTCGGCATGGTGTTCCAGCACTTCAACCTCTTCCCCCATCTGACGATCCTGGAAAATTGCACGCTGGCGCCGATCTGGGTTCGCAAGATGTCGAAGAAGCAGGCCGAAGAAGTCGCCATGCACTTCCTTAAGCGCGTCAAAATCCCCGAGCAAGCGAACAAGTATCCGGGCCAGCTTTCCGGCGGCCAGCAGCAGCGCGTGGCGATCGCCCGCTCGCTCTGCATGAACCCGAAGATCATGCTGTTCGATGAGCCGACCTCAGCGCTCGACCCGGAGATGATCAAGGAAGTGCTGGACACCATGGTCGGCCTCGCCGAAGAAGGCATGACCATGCTTTGCGTGACTCACGAAATGGGCTTCGCGCGCCAGGTGGCCAACCGCGTGATCTTCATGGACCAGGGCCAGATCGTCGAACAGAACTCCCCCGCCGAGTTCTTCGATAATCCCCAGCACGAGCGCACACGCACTTTCCTTTCACAGTTGCTGCACTAGTCGCGAAACAAGAGTTGCCCTAGTGAAGCGTGGTTGCAGCACCTGACTGACTTGTTGGTGGGCGATTGGTGGAAAATCTGCTTGGCTCGGCGCACGCCCTTAACGAGGCGTGGAAGAAGCCGTAGATAACCAGGACATCCAGCCTCTCGGCAATATCGTCCACCGCTATCGGCCCCGGTAGACAGCAGGCGCGACGGATCGCCGAGCAGAGGTTTCCAGGATCGTGATCTCATTCTGCGACAACGACGAATGGTCCAACGGCTGGTCGGATACCGCAGCGCACGCTCTATCAGGCAACGGCGGCGCAAAGCCGGGCAATGCCGCCCGCTTCGGAAGCGCCGCTGCAAATCTGCGGCCCGATCTTGCGGGACGGATCGAAAAACGCACGGTCATCCCTGTCATCCACAACCTCGATAGCCTTCATCAGTCCATCACCACGCACTTCGCCGACGTTTTTATGGCCGACGACGGCGCCTGCCAGCGCGGCCTGAAAATATGCGCCGACAGAACCGGCCTTGGCGACGAGATCGAGTCCATCGACGCACTGGAGATTGGCGACACCTGCCGCAGCGCTGATCGGATGGGCGGAATAAGTCCAGCCATAGCCGATCGCGTTGACGTTCTCGGCCCTTCTACAAGAACTTTCTAGAACGGAAATAATCGTACCGGAGAGAGGTGCATAGGCCGAGGTCAGGCCCTTGGCGAAGGTCAAAAACGTGGGGGTCACGCGGCAAGATTAAGCTTTGCCTTTCTAAGACGGCCGTCCGCAACGGCTGCTCGGACTTGCAGAACCCGATAAGCGCTGATCGGCGACCAATGCATCTGACGCTTCTGGCGCCGCCAAGTTCGGGATGCTGGTCCAATTGGGTAAGCATCTGCTTTGTGGCCTCGCTTGCCTCGCGGATATATCCACTCCATAGAAGATGTCGAAGCCTTGGCAAATGCACCGCAATGTCTCGAAGATAGATGTTCAGATCCCGAAGATGCCCGATGCACTCCCAGGTCTGTTCAACGTGCCGCCGCCGCATCGATTGATGATACCAGTCTAGAATATGCGTAACGGGCTGGCGTGTTGCGCTGACGACGATGCTCTGCAAGCCAACGTCTCCGTCGCTGAAGACACTAACGTTTCGCCGGTGCGGACATCCTTGTGCGCGCATCGCCGCGCGAATGATATCGTGTTGGCGGTGGCGATCTTAGGTGCACCGGAAAACTGACGCGGTGGTCGGCCTTGCGCAACAACGCGTCCCATCGGGAGCTAGAAATGCCGGCTCTGATAGCCGGGCAGCGCGAATGTGAGCGCCATCAATGAAAACGGAAACAGGAGACTTGCCGGCGCGACTGATACGAAAGATCGCACGCGCGACGGCAGGCACCGCGTTTGCAGGATCGGCGGTACCGTCGCGGCTCGATTGTTCGGCCCCCGACAAGGCCTTTTTCGATTAGGGCGACTTTCGATCCCCGCCGGGCCAGGTAGTAATAGCGAAGACGGCGACGATGCCGCCGCCGATCACGACCGCATCGGCGGCAGTTGACAGTTGCGGCGTTGTGTCGACGCGAGTCAATGGTGCGGGCATGGCATGGTCTCCGTCGCCGGCCCGTTTAGCGAATTCACCGCCGCGGCTTTGCCGGAGTTCATCCCTCGACAGCAGAAGATTCCGTCTCGGCGGGAAGCCGGGAGCTATTTGTGCTTCTGCATGTCCTTCAATCCGGTCGACACATCCATGCTATGTGTTAAGCTCGACGTTGAAAAGCCGCAGCAGATTATGCTGCGTCGTTGGCGATCTCGGGCAAACGAAGGCGCGCGTGATGATGAAACTCGATCGGATCGACATAAAAATTCTCTACGAACTGCAGAAGAATGGCCGCGTCACGAACGTGGAACTCGCCGAGCTCGTTAACCTGTCGCCGAGCCCCTGCCTGATGCGGGTGAAGAAGCTGCAGTCCGAAGGTTATATCGAAGGTTATTCGGCTCAGATCAATGTCAGCAAACTCGGGCAGACACTCACCGTGTTCACGGAGATCACCCTAAAGAACCATCGGCAGATCGACTTCGCGCGCTTTCTTGCGGCGATCGAGAGGGTCGACCAGGTACTCGAATGCCACCTCGTCTCGGGTGGCTACGATTATCTGCTGAAATTTGTCACTGCCGGCATCGACGAATATCAAACGATCATGGAGCGACTAACTGACATGGACGTCGGCATCGACAAATATTTCAGCTTCGTCGTCCTCAAGTCCCCGATCGTCAAGGCCCATATGCCGCTGACCACTTTATTCCCGCATTAATAAGCGCAGCCGGGCGTCCGGTTCGGCCTCGAACGATCGATAGCCGGAGAGCTTCCAATGCCTCGAATGGGCAAAACTCGGAACCGCGGCGTTTGCAGACTAGCGCCGTCGTTGCTCCTAGTGATTCACGGTGTTCCCCGGCGACAGCTCTCGTGACCTCGGTGGGTTTGGCTGGGTTGTGGCGGGATTTTGAAATCACCCGCTAAAGCGGCGCGTCTCTCAAGCAACGCCACCTTCCACATCGACTTAATCTAGGGTGGTATCTGACCCATCCAGAGGCAGACCGCGATGATCGAGGCCCCGCCACGGAGTGCCTGCCGCGTCAATCTCAGAACCCTCGAACCGAATAAGGAAGATAACATGTCACTGTTGGTCACCATCAATACCGATCCGAATTTCACGGCATGGCGTCCTGCGCGAAATCAGCGTCGCGTTTCTAGAAATCCGGCTACAGCGACGATGGCTGCATCCGTGTGCGGCAAAGCGGCTAGCTCGCCCAGCGTCACCGGTTTAATGGGTGGGCGCAGCCGATAGTAACCGACTTCATCGGGCGCAACGCCGCGGCATCGCGCCAGCAATTCAACCGCGGTCAGACCGCACAGCCGCCCCTGACATGGTCCCATTCCGCATCTTGTGAACGCCTTCATCTGGTTCGGGCCTGGTACGCCGAGCGCTGCAACCTCGCGCAGCTTGCCAGCCGTGATTTCCTCGCAGCGGCAGACGACGGTGCCGTCCTGCGTAGGGAGCCGGAATTTCTCACCAGGACTAAAGCGACGCTCGATGAACGTTCTGCCTCTCATGGCACGAGCTAGCTCTCGCGTGAGCCGTGTTCGACGCTTTTCGTAGGCATTTCGGTCAACGAGATTCAACTCAAATGAAGCATTGAGGCCAGCCAACTGCCCTTGGAGGGCGGAGGCAATCGCGCCGACTACGCCGGCACCATCGCCGGCGATCGAAACAGCTGGAACGGAACTTGCGCCGCAGGCATCGACGCTCGGGCGGAATACGGCCGAGTGCTCGTCCCAAAAATAATCGCATCCCGCCACCAACGTGAGATTCAGGTTTGGCGCGATTCCTTGGTGCAAGAGGAGAAGGTCGCCTTCAATCTCAAGGGAATTCTTACCCTTGCGCACTCGCAAAGCGCTGAATTTTTCCTGTCCACCGGCCTCGATTGCCGTCACCCCGCGAACGACTCGGGTCCGACGGTGAACATCGAAGAGAAGTTTCAGACCTTTAAGGGCATAGGATGAGGTGGCAAAGGCGGGCAGATGAACGAGAGCCGTACGCCAGTTCTCGCGTGGCGTGGCGTCGACAACTGCGATGACATCTACGCCTGCCCGGAGAAGCTGGCTTGCCACTAAGTACAGCAGCGGCCCGGCTCCGGCGAGGATGGTCCGTCCGGATGGCACCAGACCTGACGACTTCATCAATATCTGCGCCGCTCCCGCCGTCATGACGCCTGGCATGGTCCACCCTGGGAACGGAAACGGGCGCTCGAGCGCGCCTGTTGCGAGGATCACCCGGTGGGCGGCGATCGCCCGAGCAATTCCGCCGAGCGAAATCCCGACCTCGAGCGAATGCACGCCGTCGGAAGCTTCTTCGTCAGCAGGCCCGACGCTCCATACAGTCGCACCGGGGGCGTAGCTCAAGTTCTGTTGCCGAAACCGCTCGATGAGCGTCCGCCCGGCAGCGTAGTCCGGCCCCATGCGGGCGAGGTCGGCATCTGATGCATGCTCGACCGACCGGTAAATCTGCCCGCCAGGGGATTCGTTTTCATCGGCGAGCAATACCGCGAGGCCGTGGATCGAGGCTTCGATGGCTGCCGACAGGCCGGCAGGGCCTGCGCCAACAACAACGAGGTCATAGGCAGGCGCGAGATCGGTGGCAGACTGAATGTTTCTAATCATTCTTCCTGCCCCGGCATGGCTGCGCCGTCCTGTGTCTCGATCCGCATTCCTTCCGCAACGGTGGTCATGCAACCCTGCCGGTTCGGCCGGCCATCGATTTGGACGAGGCACTCGAAGCACACCCCCATCATACAGTAAGGGCCACGGGCGGCGCCGGACACCGGAGTGTGCCGGGTGATGCAATGTCCCGCGGCCAGCAGTGCGGCGGCAACGCTATCGCCTTGTCGGGCCATGGTCGACATGCCGTTGAATGTGAATGATATTGAACGCTCCCTTCGGTCAGGCAGCCGCCGGAACATGGAACCTCCGGGAATGAAATGCGGAAAGATCGTCAGAAAGCGCGCCAGCTGAAATCTGCGGTGGCAGAACCAGCGCATGATTGGCCGCCAGAGTCACGCCGGAATGGCAGGCACATGCGAACGCACCAGGGAAGCTCTCTGACTGCTCGTAAATGGGGTAGCCGTCCGGCGTTACCACACGGAATGCGGCCCAGACCCGCACTGCATTGGCGTCCTTTAGAAGGGGAAATGTGCGCAAGGCGCGTTCGGCCAGGACCGCAGTAATCGGCCCGCGCGGCCGCTGGTGATCGATCGTCGCTTCCTTGCTTTCGCCGATCAGCACCGAACCCTCGTCTGTCTGTCGCAGATAGCCGGTGGCATGGCTGAGAAAGGGTTTCAGCCGCTCGGTGACGATGATCTGACCACGGCTGGGCGAGAGCGGAACGTTCAGCCCGACCATTGGAGCGAGAGCCGTGTTACCGATGCCTGCTGCAAGCACGATCTTGCCGGCACCGAGCCGCCACCCGTCTCCGGCCAGTTCGAACGCGCCGGCGCGATGGCGGATCGCAGTCGTCTTTCGATGGGGCAGATAATGAACGCCGCGCTGCTGCGCTGCTCGGTGAAAGGCCGCAAACAGCCGCAGCGCGTTTGCGTGACCGTCGAGCGGGCTGAAAATTGCGCCTGCTACCGACTCGCCGACGAGGGGCAGGCGGCGGCGCGTCTCCGCCTGATCGAGTATCTCATATTCGAGCGGCGGCGTTCCCTCGGCGTCCATGCCGGGTTGGCCGGCGAGCTTCGCCATTGACGCAATCCCGCGTTCCAGTTCCCTTGGCGTGAGCCGAATTGAGAAGCCGCCTGACTGGACAAAGCCGGTGTCAATACCAGTTTCGGCCTTGAGCGCGGCCGCCAACTGGTGCCAGTTTGCGGTCGAGGTTCGCGACCAGCGCGAGTAGGCGGCGTTGCCGAGGCCCTTGCTCGAACTCCAGACCAGACCGAAATTCGCCCTAGCTGCCCTATTTGCCAGATCGCCTTCGTCGACGATGGCAACCCTTTCCCCGCACCTTGACAGACCCCAAGCAATCGATATGCCGACCAGGCCGCCGCCGATGATGATTACGTCGTAATCCATTTCGCTAGCTTCCTTCCATGCGTTATCAACGGCCTTTTGTTGGCCGGCACTCACGTTCAGATGGCACCTACCTTAACTTTCGAACCGTCCAGTAGACGCGACAAGCGGAAGGGGCTGGGGTCGACACAAGGCGTATCATTGGCAACTAGGTCCGCGGCCAAGCGGCCGATGCCGGGTCCAAGGCCGAAGCCATGACCAGAGCCTCCCGCCGCCAAGTAGAGACCTTTCACACCATTGGCCGGCGAGATCACCGGCACTGCATCTGGCGTGAAATCCACGTACGCTCCCCAGCTGTCGGCGACTTCGACCCCGGCCAGCGCGGGAAACTGCGACTTGACGTTCTTCAAGATCGCGGCGGCCGTCCGACGGTTCGGAGACGGATCGAGGACGCGTGTTTTCTCGAAAGGCGACCGTCCATTCTTATCCCAATGTCCGAGCGCCTCCGGACCTTTGAAGAAGGATTCACCGATCCCGAACTGCACGGCTTTTAGGCGCTTCATGAACATTGGCATGAACCAGCGGGCGTAGCGAATACCTTGTGGGGTGATATCCAGCATCGCCCTGCCGCTGATCGCAAGCGTGTAGCTGCCATCCAACCGGCGGGTCAGCCCACACTCCGGCGTATAGATCGCCTCGCCCAGATTCGCGGTGGGCCGTGTACGAAGCGCTGTTTGACGCACGCTCGCCTGTGGAAACACAACGCCGTACTCGCGGCAAAACATCGACGTCCAGGCACCGCCAGCGCAGAGGACGGCTTGTGTGCGGATGGTTCCCTTTTCGGTGATTACCCCTGCCACCGCTCCATTTTCCAGATCGAGACCCCGCGCAGCGCACTCTTGGTGAATCGTCGCCCCGAATTTGCGAGCGCCGTTCGCGATCGTCGGCGCGGCGATGGCGGGTTCGCCCTTGCCGTCATCGATCGAATGCACTCCGCCGAGCCATTCGCGGCCGTTCGCCGGAATCGTGGCAGCCGCCTCCTTGGCGCTCAGCATCCTAGTATTGACGTTGAACTGCCGGGCCGTCTCGCGCCATGCTTCCCACTCCGCCAGTTGCCGGGGATTGTCCGTAGCATAAAGCAGACCGCATCGACGGAAGCCGACGTCCTCTCCGATTTTGGACTCAAACTCACCCCATATGCGCAGAGCGACACCGGAGAGAGGCAACTCGCGCTCATCCCGGTTCTGCTGGCGGCACCAACCCCAATTACGGCTCGACTGCTCGCAGCCGACATGGCCCTTTTCGACCAGAGCTACGGAGAGTCCCCGCTCCGCTAAAAAGAAAGCTGCCGTTGCACCAATGATGCCGCCGCCGATGACCACAACATCGGCCTTCGCGGGAAGCTCTTGATCGTTCTGTATGCGCTTGACAATTGGAGACATGGGGCTGACCTGAACTTTTCGGCCGATCTATACGGCACTGTTTCCTGCTCCTCCGGCAGGAGCATCTGAGGCAATGACGGCTATAGCATCGACTTCGACGAGATAGCTTAGTGAAGTTCCGGTACCGGAACGACATGCGAGTCGGGCAGGAAACGCCCGAGCCTTGCCGTTCGACGGATGCATTTCGATGACGCCTTGGGCCGGACGCAGGAATTTCCCGACGGCAGGGGCAGGTCTGGATCAACGTTGGTCATCGCGCCTCCTCGAAGCGACGTGATGTGAAGCTACCGAGGGAAGGCGAGCAGCATGTATCGAATGCAAACGCAGGGGCGGCAGGAAATACCGTTTTCGGCGGCGCGACAGTCACAGCTAAAACGGTCGAGCGGGTAAGCTACAGAGCATCGTCTGACGTCAGCCGTTTTGAATCGGCTGCCCGTCGAGCACGACAGATGCCCTGATCAGTTCATGCCACCCCTGCTGCTACAGGCTCAATAACCAGACCGTACACAATCAAAGACCGAGATATAAGCTATGACTACAGGCACTAATGAGTCCCCTGCGCTCGCCATGATCCACACGGTCCCCGGGATCATCCCCGTGTTCAGCGAGCTTGTTAGCCGCCATCTGCCCGGTTGGCGCCCGTTCAACATGTTGGATGAGAGCTTGCTGGGAAACACGATCCGCGAAGGCGCGCTGTCACGTCAGACCATGCGCCGGCTTGCGACTCACATTTGGTCGGCGGTGGATGCGGGGGCGTCCGCAGTCCTCGTCACCTGTTCGTCTCTCGGCCCTGCAGTGGATGCGGCAATGCCACTTTGCCCGGTACCCCTCTTCCGTATAGATGATGGGATGGCAATTGAGGCCTTGCAATGCGGAGATCGAATTGGCGTCCTCGCAACGCTGTTTACAACATTGAGCCCCACGACCCATTTGATCGAACGCCATGCTCAGAGATTGGGTCGCGAAATTCTCCTTACAAGTCATCTCTGCGAAGGGGCGTTTGAGAAACTGCGGGACGGAGACAGGTCGGCGCATGATGCGCTGATACGCGAAGGCCTCGCTGCCTTGTTGGGCAACGTCGATGTGGTTGTTCTAGCTCAAGCATCGATGACAAATGCCCTGAGCGAGATAAAAGGCACACCGATCCCAATCCTAGCCAGTCCCGAACTTGGAGTGCGGCACATGTCCTCAGCGCTGAAGAGCGCGACGTCCGGGAAAGCCCTGAGAGGCGAGGCAACTCGTTGATATTCAGGCAGCTCAACGGATCGTGGAAACTTGGTTCGCCGTCGTTCAGGGGCGACGCGGCAGAAAGGAGAGGCGCACTGCCCATCGAGGGATCTACCGGGGACCAGCAAACTCGGCGAACATCATGCCATCGTGGAGCGCCTGATGGATGATGGATATGGCATCGACAAATATTTGCGACATGTGTGCTGAAACTCGCCGATCGTCAGGTCGCACCTGCCACTGAGAGCCTCTTTGCCCGCAACTATCGGCCTCCGACCGAGCGGATCAGCTTCGGATCCTGCTGTAGCCCGTCGAGCCAGGCCGGATCGAGTTTCGGGACGGATGAGAACAGTAGCTGTGAGTAGGGATGGCTCGCGCTGCTGCTCATGGCCGACGGAGGGAGCTGCTCGATCTTTTCGCCCGCATACATCACGGCGACTTCGTCGCAGATCGCCTCGACCACGGAGAGGTCGTGGCTGATAAAGATGTAGGAGAGAGAAAGCTCCCGTTGCAGTTCCTTGAGAAGGTCAATGATGGCTGCGGCAACAACTGTATCAAGTGCCGACGTAACCTCGTCACACAGGATCAGTTTTGGTTCGGCAGCAAGCGCGCGAGCGAAGTTTACGCGCTGCTTCTGACCGCCGGACAGTTCTGACGGGCGTCGGTGCTTCAAGGACCGGGGCAGGCGAACCATATCCAGGAGTTCGTCGACCCGTTTCTCACGCTTCTCACCTGTCATGCCGTGATAGAAGGCCAACGGTCGCCCGAGAATATCGCTGATCGATTTGGCCGGATTGAGGGCGGTATCGGCGTATTGGAAAACGATCTGCAGATCTCGCAACTGTTCACGCGTACGAGCGTGGGCAGCCGGTGCCAGCATCTGTCCATTGAATGCAATTTTGCCCGCAGCCGCCGGAATGATGCCGGCGATCGTTCGAGCCAAGGTGGACTTGCCACAGCCGGACTCACCGATAATTCCCAGATTGCGGCCGCTCTCGACCTCGATGCTGACGGATTTTAGGGCCTTGACGAGGGGGGTACCGTCGGCCTGGATGGGTCCATAGCCTGCGACAAGGTCCTGCACCTGAAGAATCGCTTTGCTCTGCTGCTTGTCAGAGGATTTGGCCCGTGCTTCCGGCTTGAAAGCGGCCAACAATTCCTTGGTATAAGGATGCTGGGGTGTCCCGAGGATTTGTTCGGTGCTTCCGATCTCCTGGACTTCGCCTCCTTTGAGGACGACGATGCGATCGGCGATCTGGGCCACCACGGCGAGATCGTGCGAGACGTACACGCCGCCGATGCGGCCTTTACGCATTACGGATTTAAAGGCGCGCAGCACTTCTATCTGGGTCGTCACATCAAGCGCGGTCGTCGGCTCGTCGAAGATCACAAGTTTTGGATCACCGATCAGGGCCATCGCGGCCGCCAGGCGCTGCAACTGACCGCCGGAGACCTGATGCGGATAACGGTTACCGATCATTTCCGGATCGGGAAGCGAGAGCGCCTTGAATAGACTTACCGCGCGGGTGCGGGCCTCTTCGGCCGGCATCAGGTCATGGATGCGAGCGATCTCGATGACCTGTTCCATAATCGTCTGTGACGGGTTGAAGGCCGCGGCGGCACTTTGTGGTACATATGAGACGGCGGTTCCCCGGATCTTGGCCCGTTTTTGCTCCGGAAGGCTTGCCATGTCCTGACCGGCGAGCACGACGGAGCCGCCGCTGATCCGACAGCCGGGCCGGGCATAGCCCATGAGGGTTAGAGCGATTGTCGTCTTGCCTGATCCGCTTTCACCGATCAGAGCGACGATCTCCCCTTCAGCGACTTCGAAACTGACGCCACGGATGATTTCGACGATGCGGCCGGAGTCGGTCTTGGCTTCGACCTTGAGGTCACGGATTTCGACGAGGTTGGCCATCATTCGCTCCGATCGCGTATTTTTCTCGGAAGGTTGTCGATCAGCAGATTGACGCTGATCGTCAGCGTGGCGATAGCGATCGAGGGGAAAATCACCGCGGGTGCGCCGAGAGGGAGGCCGCCGATATTCTCGCGCACGAGGGCGCCCCAATCCGCATAGGGCGGCTGCACGCCAAGCCCGAGGAACGAAAGGCCCGATAGGAGCAGCACGATGAAGACGAAGCGCAGGCCCAGGTCGGCAAGCACCGGCCCGACAATATTGGGCAGGATTTCGGACGCGACCAAGTAAACTATACCTTCGCCGCGCGCGCGGGCCACTGTGATGAAGTCCATCGTGTTGATGTTGACTGCGAGAGCCCGGGCGAAGCGATAGGAGCCGGGCGTGTAGATCACCGCAAGCGTCAGCACCAGAACCGGAATGGACGATCCGACTGCGGCCACGACGACGAGGCCGAAAAGTTTGCTTGGGATGGAGTTCATGGCATCGAGAAAGCGACTGAGAAGGGTGTCAACCCAGCCGCCAGACACCGCCGCGATCATGCCGAGCACGACGCCCGAAAAGCAAGCGATGCTAACGGCGACCAGCGAAATGCCGACAGTATAGCGCGCTCCCATCAGGATGCGCGAAAGCATGTCACGTCCCAGATAGTCTGAACCTAGCCAGAATTGCTGGCTCATGGGGCCGAAATAGTCAAAATCGAGTATCTCACCGACCGGATGGGGAATGATCCAGGGAGCAATGACGGCGATGATTGCCCAGAAAGCAATGATGGCAAAGCCGACCACACCGACCAGATTGATGCGATAGGCGAATTTCAGACGCTTTGGTGCATGTGTTTCGATCGTGGTCATCATCGTAGCCTCGGATTGGCAAGAATGGCGATGATATCGGCCGTCGTGATCAGGATCAGATAGCCGACGCAGAATATCATCGCACAGGATTGGATGAGGGGGAGATCGCGAGTGGCGACGGCATCGACCATCAGCTTAGCGATGCCGGGATAGTTGAAGATCGTTTCAACAATGATTACGCCGCCCAGAAGGTATGAAAGCGAGAGGGCAATCGCATTGACGATCGGACCGAGCGCGTTCGGCAGCGCATGTTTCAACACGATGCGACTGCGTGAGGCACCCTTCAACAGTGCCATTTCGGCATAGGGTGTGTTCAGCGTTTCTACCACCGCAGCCCGGGTCATGCGAATCATCTGCGCTGAGACGCCAAAGGTGAGGGTGATCACCGGCATGGCGTAGACGCGCACTATGTCGGTGATAGTGTGAACTTCATTGGTGAATGAAATCGCTGGCAGCCATTGCAAATAGACTGCAAAGAACATGACGGCCAACGTCGCTATCATGAATTCTGGTACCGATATGACGCCGATCGTCAACACGGTGACCGCCCGATCATAGAGCGAGCCTCGCACCATTGCAGCGCTAACGCCGAGGGTTAATGCAATCGGCACTGCGAACAAGGCGGTAAGGCCCGCGAGTTTCATCGAGTTCGCGAACCGGCCGCCGATGAGGTCGGCGACTGGCATGTTGTTGGCGTAGGACGTGCCCAGGTCACCCGATAGCAGCCCGCCCATCCAATAGATGAAACGGAGAAGCGCCGGGTCCTCGAGATGCATGGCCTTGCGCAATCCTGCGACGGCCTCCGGCGTTGCAGCTTGGCCGAGCAGGATTGATGCAGTGTCTCCCGGTAGGAGCGTCGTCGCTGTGAAGACTGCGAAGGAGACGATGACCAAGGTGATCACGGCTATGAGCAATCGGCTAAGCACAAGGGATAGGACCTCTTTGTTCACACTCGCTCCCTTCCAGCTATCGGAACCAAAGTGCAGGGGGCCATAGCAACGTGGCTGCAGCCCCGAGCCTACTTTGTCAATCAAGATTCAAACCAAACATACTCAGCCATGCGATGACCCATCATCCCTCCGAGCGGGTTTGTTTCCATGCCCTTGAGCTTGTCCGTGATGGCGTCGATACCAGTCAGGTAGGCCGGAATGATGGTGCCGGCCTCCTCCGCGATCATTACCTGCATCGCGTTGTAAATAGCTTTGCGCTTCTCCTGATCGAGCGAACCGCGCGCCTCGATCAGCATCTTATCGAATTTTTCCGATTTGTAATGGCTCTCATTCCAGGGAGCTCCGGACGCGTATAGCAACGAGAAGAGGATATCGGGCGTCGGCCTGTAATTGATATTGCCGAAATGGATCGGCGCCTTGAGCCAGTACTTGTCCCAATAGCCGTCGGAGGGCACGCGCTGGACGTCGAGCTTCATGCCGATTTCGGCGCCGGCAGCCTGAATGATCATCGCCATGTCGATTGCGGAGTTCGCGGCCTCGGACGCGATCACCGGGATCGACTGCCCGAGAACGCCCGCCTTGTTGAAATGGAACTTGGCCTTTTCAGGGTCGTACGGCTTCGGCTTGAGATCGTCATTGCGATAGGGGTTGCCCGGGAAAATCGGCTGGTCGTTTGCAATTTCTCCGCGCCCACGTAAGGCTGCCCTCAGGATCTGCTCACGATTGACCAGGTGCTTCATGCCCGCCACGAAATCACTATTTTGACCAGGGGCCGTATCAAGGCGCATGTTGAGGTTGGTGTAGCTGCTGGCGCTCGATTTCGAGAGAACGAAGCCCGGCCTGCTTTCAACGAGCCGCTCCGAACGAGGATTGATAGCAGCCGCGACATGGATGTTTCCGGACAGCAAGGCGTTTACGCGCGAGCTGTCGTCGCTGATCGCGAAGAACTCAAAGGAGTCGACAAATGGACCCTTCGGCTTCCAATATTGATCGTTCCGCCGCATCAGCGAGCGCACACCGGGTTCGAAGTTTTCGAGAACGAAAGGCCCTGTGCCGTTCCCCTTGGAGAAGTCGGCGGTCCCTTCCGCGATGATCATGAAGTGATGCAGCGCCAGGATGGTCGGCAGATCGGCGTTGGCATCTGCGAGTGTGATTTCGAGAGTGAGATCGTCAACCGCCTTGAATCCCGTCATTTGCTTCGCGATGGCATTGACCTTGGAGCCCACGTTAGGATCCAGGTGGCGCTTGAGCGAAAAGATCACGTCTGCCGACGTAAGTTGTTTCCCGTCGTGAAAGGTGACGCCCCTGCGCAGCTTCACGGTCCACACCTTAGCATCGGCGCTCTCGATGCTTTCCGCCAGCTCCATCTCGACTGCGCCGGACTTGTCGAGGTTTGAAAGCCGGTTATAGACCGCGCAACAGCGTGAATAATCCGTGGAATTCGACGCTTTGGCCGGGTCGAGCGTGTCTGCGGTCGAAGACTGGAAGCCTGCTACCTTGAGATGTCCTCCGGTTACCGGAGTTGCGGCGATCGCCTTAGTGGCGCGACCTACGATGACGCCGCCTGCAGACATGGCGACGCCGCCGGCGAGAAGCATTTGCAGCAGTTCACGGCGGGTGGCACCACGTCGGATGGCGCTTTCCACCACTGCGTCGTCGGCTCGGGTCCAATTCGTAGTCTTTAAGTCGGTCATGGCATTCCCCTTTTCTTCTATGGCGGGCCGCCTGCTGGGCGAGCCCGACCCGGTTTTAAAAGTCAGGCGCGCGAAGCGGCTACGGCCTCTGCGAGGTCGGCCATCGACGTGAACTGATAATCGGCTGCGGTGAATTCGGCCGGCTCGATCGTGTCATTGCAGCCCTTCTGCGCATGCCGCCGCTCCCGCCGCTGTTCGCCATAAGTGCGATCGGCCGGCAGGCGGAGCTTCGGCGCGATCGCGAGATTGACGCGCACCAGATCGTCGGGAAGAAGTCGGCGGCGTCTGCGTAGCAGGCCGCGCGATAGAGGCTGAGCGCCCGCTCGCCATCGATTTCATGTCCCATTGCGGCCGCGACCTCGGCAAGGCAAGCGTTGAGACTGCCCTCGAATTCGATGGGCGTGCCAACGACGTCGAAGGTCATGTACTTGAATTCCCGAAGGCTCTTGCTCACGCGAATTCCCCAGTGTTCGGCTCCGATGGGAGCGCCGCTTCTCAAAGAAGAATATTCCGTTCCCGGCGGGATCGTTGTCCCGCTCTTGTATTAAGGCCCGTAATTGTCGTGATCGGGCCCTTTCTTCGTTTTTAGATTATCACCTGCGCTGCGCCATATTTTCCGAAAAGGCGCCATCAAGCGGCACAAAATACCGAATCTGGCGGTTTCGCGATATTCTCAGGCTCGCAGCGCCCGACGCACATCCGGGTCCTCCAGCGTCTCGTCCAGCGTCAAACGCGTGCGATCGACGATCGCATCGATTTCGGTTTCGGTGCAGCATAGCGGCGGCGCGTAGCCAAGAATGCCATTGCCGAAGGCGCGGATGACGAGGCCGTTTTCCCAGGCGCGATCGAAGATGCGGCGCGCCGGCTCGGCGGATGCCGGCAGCGGCGTCCTGCTGGCTTTGTCGACCACGAGTTCGATGGCAGCGAGCATGCCGCGCCCGCGGACATCGCCGACGAGCGGGTGGTTCCTCAGCGATTCGAGCCCCTGCATCAGCCGCTTCCCGGCCTTGACGCCATTATCGAGAAGGCCGTTTTCGTAGAGCTTCAAGACTTCGAGGCCGACGGCGGCGCTGACAGGGTGGGCCGAATAGGTAAAGCCATGACCAATCGCGGTGGTGCCTGCCCCGTCGGCGATCGTCTCATACACGTGATCGGCCATGAAGACGGCGCCCATTGGGACGTAGCCGGAGGTGAGGCCTTTGGCGGTCGTCATAAGATCAGGCACGACCTCTTCCTCACTGCAGGCAAAAAGGGGCCCCGTCCGGCCAAAGCCGGTGATCACCTCATCGGCGACAAAAAGGATGTCGTGCTCGCGGCAGAATTCCCGCATCGCCTTAAGCCATCCCTTCGGCGGCACAAGCACGCCGCCCGAACCCTGGATCGGTTCGACGTAGAAGGCGGCGACGCGATCGGGCCCGATCGCCTCGACTTTGTTTTTCAGCGCCGCGAGCGAAGCCTCGATGATCGCCTGCGGGCTATCGCCGGCGGGGTTACGGTAGGCGTAATGCGACGGAATTTTATGCTGCCAGTCGAAAGGAAGGCCAAAGCCGGCATGGAAGGCAGGCAAGGCGGTCAGGCCCGCACCCACCGTCGAGGAACCGTGATAACCCTGTTCGACCGAAATGAACTGATCGCGTTCGGGCCGTCCTCGGGCATTCCAGAAGTAGCGAATGAAGCGAACCGTGCTGTCCACCGCGTCGGAGCCGCCGAGCGTGAAGTAGACATGGTTCAGATCCCCCGGCGCCCGGTCGGCAAGTTCGCCTGCGAGCCGGATCGCGGGCTCGGAGCCGAGGCCGAAATAGGCGGTTGCATAGGGAAGCTCCCGCATCTGCCGGGCCGCCGCCTCGACGATGCTGTCGTGGCCGTAACCGGCGTTGACGCACCACAAACCGGCGAACCCGTCTATCAATTGTTTGCCCGAGGCGTCGGTGACCGTTGCTCCCTTGGCGGAGGCCAGCACGCGCACGCCATGTTTTTCATGACTGCGGTAGGATGCCACCGGATGAATGAGATGGGCACGATCGAGTTCGATGAGCGAGTTGCTGTACATGGGATCTCCGGATCAGCCGAGGGCCTGGTTGGCAAGGGCAAAGGTGGTGACGGTCCGGGCGGCGAGGTCGCCGACCGAGGGCTTTTTCATAACGATCCCGCCGTCGACATGGGCTAGCCCCATCGTGACGAGCGATTGAGAGAGTCCAGTTTCGGCTATCGTATCCACCCTAATGAACCGTCCTGCCCGTGCGGCGATGTGATGTTCGATGAGTTTCCTGGCGTCTTCTATATTCGCGGCGACCACGGGTCCGATCACCTCGCCGCGCCCGAAGGGACGCAGGCAGGCGAAACCCGAGACACCGCCGTCGCGGCGAATGACGGCGAATTCGCCCACCTGTGCGAGATAGGAGATGAGCTTTTCTCGATCGGCGCCGAAGGCAAGACGGTCTAGCTGAGTGATGGAAGAGAGATCGTCGGCGGTGGCAGCGCTCGTGCCGACCGGCGCGCCGATTTCTCCGGCAAGGCCTTGGTGCTGCGCCACGGTTCCGGTTTCTTGGAAGCCTAGCTTCTGGTAGAGCGGCAGGCCCGCCGTTGTCGCCACGAGCCGCAGCGGCCTGTCGCCTGCGATCTGCAAGGCGGCATCCATCAGCCTGCGACCGAGGCCACGGCCGCGCATGGCTTCGTCGACGATGACCATGTTGATGGTCGCGCAATCTTGCCTGTAAGGTGTGACGAGCACGGTGCCGACGACCCTGTCGTTCTCGATTGCGACCACGCCTTCGCTCAAGGCGAGGGCCATCTGCCAGTCCTGCGGCCGATGAGGCCAGCCCGCCTGTCTGGAGAGTGCAACGGCTGCCTTCAGATGATCTGGGCTAAATGCAGCGATTTCGATCTGGCGTGTTTGCATCGGGCCGTCCTTCATGTCCTGCCCGCAAGTCTGCCGGAGCCCCGGCGGGCAGATCGTCTGAAGGCCGCGGTTCAGGCAGTATCTTATGGCTTTACGCCATCGGGCTGCCGCATCTTATGCTAGAGCCGGACGATATCCATGCTGTCCAAAACCGGCTGGGGCCGGGTCGCTCGGGTCGTGGGGCAGGTCAGTGCATCATCGCCAGCGCTGCCGCAAAGAAGTCGTCGCCGCCGAAATTTCCGGATTTCAATGCCAGAAGCATGTCGCCCTGCCGATTGCCCACCGTACGCAGCACCGGCACGCCCGGAGCAATCTCGGGGCCGATCAGAAATGCCGGGATGGCAAGCCTGTCGACGGCGGCTCCGGAGGTTTCGCCGCCGGCGACCACCAGGCGGCGCACGCCTCTCTCAACCAGTTCGGCTGCAATGATCGAGGTCGCGGTCTCGATCGCGTGGCCAGAGGCCTCCCGCCCATATTGCGATTGCAGCCGGGATACCGTTTCCGGCGTCCCGCTCGCGGCGACTATGACAGGACCGGCGGAGATGCGGTCTCCGGCCCAGGAAACAGCGGCGGCGATCTCATCCGGGCCTGACATCAGCAGCTCCGGATCAAGCCGCAGCACAGGCATCGACCGTTCGGCGACCTCGAGCTGGCGTAGCGTTGCCTTCGAACAACTGCCGGCAACGATCGCCGAAAACCCGCCGACAGGGCAAATAATGTCTTCAGCTGTTGCACCGCCGGATATGCGGCCGGAACGGACGAGCGCCCGGGCAAGGCCGAGGCCAAGGCCGGAGGCACCGGTTGATACCGGCATTTCAAGCGCGATCTCGCCGAGCGTTTCGAGATCCGTTTCGAAAATCGCGTCGGCGATAGCCATGCTCACGCCTGCCGTGCGCAGCGCATCGGTCCTCGCCCTCGCGGCGGCAGGGCCGGCCGCGACGGCTGCCAGATCGATAAGTCCGACGGCGCCGCGAGATTGCCGGGCGAGAACCCGCACGAGATTGGCATCGTGCATCGGGTTGAGGGGGTGGTCCTTGAGCGGGCTTTCGTTCAATGGTTGGCCCCCGACGAAGAGGTGGCCGAGATAGACGGTTCGCCCGGTTTCAGGAAAGGCCGGCGAAACCAACACGCTGCCGCCGCCCGCAGCATCGCGCAAAGCCTCGGTGACAGGACCGATATTGCCGGCATCGGTGGAGTCGAAGGTTGAGCAGATTTTGTAAAGCACATGGCCGGCCCCCCGCTGGCGCAGCCATCGCTCGGCTTCCGTAGCAGCCGTCACGGCCTCAGAGGCAGGGACCGAGCGGATTTTCAGGGAAACGACGACGGCATCGACGTCGGGCAGCGCGAGCGAGGGATCGGGGATGCCGACCGTCTGCACCGTGCGCAGGCCGTTCTTTGTCAGCGTGTTGGCGAGATCCGACGCGCCCGTGTAGTCGTCAGCAATCGATCCGAGTGAAATCGTCATTATCTAGCTCCGTGCAAAAGGGGCGAACCAGCCTAGACCGTCCAGCGTGCGACCCCGCGGAATATATTCGCAGCCGATAAAGCCGTCATAACCCAGGCAGTCGATTTCGCTGAAGAGATAGGGATAATTCAGCTCCTCCCCATCCGGCTCGTTGCGGGACGGCACACTGGCGATCTGGATATGGCCTGTAATCGGCAGCAGGCGCCGCAATGCCATGGCGACGTCCCCATGGATGATCTGACGGTGATAGATATCGAATTGGAGCTTCAGGTTCGGCAGGCCGCATTCGGCGATCAACCGCTCGGCAATGTCGAAATCGTTGAGGAAATATCCCGGCATGTTGCGCGCGTTGATCGGCTCAAGCAGAAGATCGATTCCCTTTTCTCCGAGCCGGCCGGCGGTATAGGCGACGGAGCGCCGATAGCTGGAAGAGGCGTCCTGATCATCAGAATCGGCGATGCCCGCCATCAGGTGCAACCGTCTGACGCCGGTCGCCGCCGCATAGTCCAATGCCCGCTCGACATTGGCCTTCAGCTCGTCGAAACGTCCGGGAAGGGCCGCGAGGCCGCGTTCGCCTGCACCCCAGTCGCCTGGCGGCAGGTTGAACAGGGCCTGCTGCAGATTGTTGCGGGCGAGCCGTTCGGCGATGGCCTCCGGTGCGGCTTCATAGGGAAAGAGATATTCGACGGCGGCAAAGCCGGCGTCGGCTGCGGCATCGAAACGGTCGAGGAATGCCCATTCGTTGAACATCATCGTCAGGTTGGCGGCGAAAACAGGCATGATGGCTTCCTTTACAGGCCCAGCGGTTCCTTGACGGAACCGGGCAACTCCGCGCCGGAAAGCTTGGCGTAGAGGCGTGCGAGTGAGGAGTCGTCGTCGCGGCCCATGCCGGCTCCGGCCGCCGCCAGATACATTTGCAGAGCGGCTGCCGCGAGCGGTGCCGGATATCGTTCGGAGCGGGCCATATCCTGGACGATACCGAGATCCTTGACGAAAATCTCGATGCTGCTGAGCGGCGTATAGTCTCCGGCCAGCACATGCGGCACGCGGTTTTCGAACATCCAGGAATTGCCGGCCGAAGCCGTGATCACCTCATAGACCTTGTCGAGGTCTAGGCCCTGCTTGGCCGCAAAGCTTATGGCCTCGCACGCGGCTGCGATATGCACCCCGGCGAGAAGCTGGTTGATCATCTTGAAAGCGGCGCCGGTTCCGGCCGCGTCGCCGAGCTCGTAGACCTTGCCGGCCATGGCCTCGAGACCCGGCCGCGCGGCATCGAAAGCCTGCCTGGAGCCGGAAGCCATGATCGTCAGCTCGCCAAGCGCCGCCTTCGCCGCGCCGCCTGATATAGGCGCATCGAGATAGTGCAGACCGAGGGCCTCGGCCCGCCCCGCCAGATCGCGCGCGACGGCCGGATCCATGGTTGCCGAGGAGATGAATACGGCGCCCGCCTTCATCGCAGCCGCAACGCCCTGTGCCCCGAACAGTACGGCCTCGGTCTGCGCGCCATTGACCACCACGCAGACGACGATGTCAGCCTCCCTGGCGGCGTCGGCAGGAGTCGCCGCACCACGTCCGCCTTCGGCGACGAAGCGGTCCACTGCCGCCGGCGTTACGTCATATCCGATGACGTCGAGACCGGCGCGCTTCATCGAGCGAGCCATTCCCAGGCCCATGGAGCCAAGTCCGATCACGGCCGCGATGATGGTGGGGCCTGAATGTTCGGCAAGCGGTGTCATAGGAGTTTCTCCAGTCTTGCAAGAGCCATGCCTTGGCGGCGATAAGCGATCTTTTGGCAGCGCTGCCATTTTCCTACTCCCTTTTGGCAGCGCTGCCAACTGCAGATTGGCAGCGCTGCCAAAAATATCTTGCTTCTGGTCGGAAGAGATGAAAAATGACTGTCGCAGACGAGGCGTCCCGAGGATAGCTTCGCGCTCCAGATGCCGGGTTCAAAATTGACCATGGAATTCAAAAATCAGGCGACGGTGACCCTTGCAGAGGTCGCGCAAGCGGCCGGCGTCGGCGAGAGCACGGTGTCGCGCGTGCTGCGCAATCACGGATCGTTTTCTGGCAGAACGCGGGAGCGGGTAATGGCTGCCGTCGAGCGGCTGGGCTATGTCCCGAACCGGATCGCCGGAACGCTTGCCTCCACAGGTTCGCGTCTTGTCGCCTTCGTCATTCCCTCGCTGTCTAACATCGTATTTTCCGACGTGCTGCGTGGAGCGGGTGCCGTTCTCGAAGAAAACCGCTATCAGGCAGTCTTTTCGGTGACGGACTATGATCCGGGAAAGGAGGAGGCGCTCGCAACCGCGATGCTTGCCTGGCGCCCGGCGGCAGTGATGCTGGCGGGCTACGAGCACACCGACGGTACGGCGAAGATGCTGCGCGCCAGCGGATGCCGGGTCGTCGAACTGCTCGATCTGGATGGCGATGCCCTCGATATCGCGGTCGGCTTCTCGAATCGCGCGGCCGGGCGGGAGAGTGCTGCCTTCCTGCTCAGGCGGGGCTACCGCCGGATCGGCTATGTCGGTCACGACCTGGACCGCGACACCCGCGCCGGCAAACGTTTCTTGAGCTTTTGTGAAACTCTTGAAGCCAACGGCACCCCCCTCATCGCCCAGGAAATCCTCGCGGACGCTTCCTCGGTCGAAAACGGCAAGCAGGGACTGGAGCGACTGCTCGCACGTGCGACCGGCCTCGATGCGGTCTACTTTTCCAACGATGACATGGCGCTCGGTGGTTATTTTCATTGTCTCGCTCAAGGGATCGCCATTCCCTCGCAGCTCGCCATTTTCGGCTATAACGGGCTCGATATCGGCCGGGCAATCCCGCAACCCTTATCGACCATCCGCACGCCGCGTGTGGCGACGGGGCAGATCGCCGCTGAGCTGGTCGTCGCCAACGCGCCGCCGCAGGCCATCGATCTCGGTTTTGAACTGATCGAAGGGGCAACTGCGTAACCTGGAGGAACCGCCATGTCTGACACGCGCCTGCGTGAGGAAATCTGCCGATACGCTCGCTCGCTATTCGAGCGCGGGCTGACGCCCGGTTCGTCCGGCAATATATCGTTGCGGCTGGAGGACGGCGGCTGGCTGGTGACGCCGACCAACGCGTCGCTCGGTTTTCTCGACCCGGCCCGGCTCTCCAGGCTCGATGCGCAAGGCCGTTTGCTGTCCGGCGACAACCCGACCAAGGAAATTCCGCTTCACACCGCCCTCTACGATACACGCGGCAGCGCTCGCGCCATCGTTCATCTTCACTCCACCCATGCGGTGGCGCTGACCATGCTGCCGGAGATCGATCCGCGTGCCGCCCTCCCACCGATGACGCCATATTATCTCATGCGCGCCGGTCAAACGGCCTTGGTGCCGTATTATCGTCCTGGGGATCCGGCGGTGGCTGACGCAATCCGGGGACTGGCAGGCAGATATTCGTCGGTGCTACTCGCCAATCATGGACCTGTTGTCGCCGGTGACAGCCTGGAGGCGGCGGTCTTCGCGACCGAGGAACTGGAGGAAACGGCGAAGCTCTATCTGCTGTTGCGCAACCTCAATCCCCGTTTCCTCAGCCCGGCTCAGGTGACCGATCTCGTCAATACCTTCGGCCTCGATCTTCCGTCGCATCATGACCACGATCACGACTGAACCCGAGCGGCGCGCAACCTTCTGCCAAACGCCGCTTTCGATACGATAGATTCTGCTTCGGATGCCGCCAATTCGGGTAAGCCACGGATAAAGCGGTGCCTATGATTGTGAAACATCCCGGTTCCAATCATTCAAGGATAGACAGATGACGACGTTCCGCCCGAAATACATCACCTTCGACTGCTACGGCACGCTCACCAACTTCCAGATGGCGGAAGCGGCACGCGATCTCTATGGCGACCAACTCGAGGAGCCGCGCATGGCGGAGTTCGTCAGGAATTTCGCCGCTTATCGGCTGGACGAGATCATGGGCGCCTGGAAGCCCTACGCCGAGGTGGTGCACAATTCGCTCGAGCGGACATGCAAGCGCAACGGCGTGACGTTTCGCGACGAAGCAGCGCAAATGGTTTACGAGCGTGTTCCCACCTGGGGGCCGCATCGCGATGTGCCCGAGGGCCTTGCCAGAGTTGCCAAGGAAATTCCTTTGGTCATCCTGTCCAACGCCATGAACTCCCAGATCATGTCGAATGTCGAAAAGCTCGGCGCGCCCTTCCACGCGGTCTATACCGCTCAGCAGGCCAATGCTTATAAGCCGCGCTTCCAGGCTTTCGAATACATGTTCGACATGCTCGGCTGCGGGCCAGAGGACGTGCTGCATTGCTCGTCCTCATTCCGCTATGATCTGATGTCGGCCCACGATCTCGGCATCAAGAACAAGGTCTGGGTCAATCGCGGTCACGAGCCGGCAAATCCCTATTACGGCTATGTCGAGATTCCCGACATCTCCGGCTTGCCTGGCGTTGTCGGCCTCTGACGGAGATAAGAGGATGCAGTTCCAGTCCTACTGGCACGACACGGCGCGTGCTTTTGCCGATGCGGCCCAAGGCCCTGTCGAAGGACATTATGATGTCGCCGTGATCGGCGCGGGCTTTACCGGGCTTGCAGCGGCGCGCCAGCTTGCTAAAGCCGGCGTCAAGGTCGTCGTACTGGAGGCCGAACGGGTGGGCTGGGGGGCATCAGGGCGCAATGGCGGCCACCTCAACAACGGACTGGCTCACAGCTTCCTGTCCGCGAAGTCAGCGCTCGGTGCGCAGAAGGCTATGGCGCTCTATCGGGCGTTCGATGAATCCATCGATACGATCGAGGCGATCGTCATCGAGGAGGGCATCGATTGCAATTTCCGTCGCGCGGGAAAGCTCAAGCTTGCCTCCAAGCCTCAGCATTTCGATGCCATTGCCCGCAACTTCGAGGCTGTGCATAGAGAGGTCGATCCGGAGACGGCGCTTCTTTCGGCGAATGACTTGAAGAGTGAGGTTGGCTCGCCCTTCCATGGCGCCATGCTCTCGAAAAAGAGCGCGATGATGCATATGGGCCGCTATGTCACCGGGCTCGCCGCCGCGGCCGTCCGCCACGGCGCCGTCATCTTCGAAAAGGCTGCCGTGACCGAACACAAGCAGGGCAATGGGCGCCACAGCCTTGAGACGAGGCGGGGCGCCGTCACGGCCGACCACGTGTTGGTCGCTACAGGCGCCTACACGCCGTCGCTCTTCGGCTATTTCCGCCGCCGGATCATTTCCGTCGGCAGCTTCTTGCTCGCTACCCGTCCGTTGAGCGACGCCGAAATCGCAGCGACGATGCCGGGAAACCGGACCTGCGTCACCTCGATGAACATCGGCAACTATTTCCGGCTATCGCCGGACAAGCGGCTGATCTTCGGCGGCCGCGCACGCTTTTCCGCCACGTCTGATCAGCGGTCGGATGCAAAGAGTGGCGATATCCTGCGCGCCGGCCTGTCTGAAATCTTCCCGCAACTTGCCGGCGTCGAGATCGATTATTGCTGGGGCGGGCTCGTCGACATGACGAAGGACCGCTATCCGCGCGCAGGTTACGTCGATGGCGTGTGGTACGCGATGGGCTATTCCGGCCACGGCGCCCAGCTCTCCACCCACCTCGGCATGATCATCGCCGACGCCATCATGGGCAAGGCGGACCGCAATCCGGTAAAGGGGCTCGATTGGCCTGCCGTTCCCGGCCATTTCGGCAAGCCGTGGTTCCTGCCGGTCGTCGGGCTCTACTACAAGACACTTGATCGCTTCATGTAAGCGCCGCGTGGCGAGAGCGGCTCAGTCATTCTCGCACCTGTGTCGCAAAATCTTGCAGCAGGGGTGACAGGCAGAATCCAAAGATCCGTGGCTTGCGATAGCGTTTAGGAAGGGCGCCGGAATGAACTCCCGGCGCCCCTTTGTTTTTGCTGTCGGTCAGGAGAGACCGCCGATGTGGAAGCTCTTCATTTCCAGATATTCCTCAATGCCGCATTGTGCGCCCTCGCGCCCGAGGCCGGATTGCTTGACACCGCCGAACGGAGCGACTTCGGTCGAGATGGCGCCCGTGTTCAGCCCGATCATGCCGAACTCGAGCGCTTCGCCCACCCGCCAGGATCGTTTCAGGCTCTCCGTGTAAAAATATGCCGCAAGGCCGAAGGGGGTGGAATTTGCGATGCGGATCGCCTCCTCCTCGGTGTCAAAGCGGAAGAGCGGGGCAACGGGTCCGAATGTTTCCTCGGTGGCAAGCTGCATGTCGGTCGTTGCGCCGCCGAGCACCATCGGCGCCGCATATTGATCGCCGCCCGGCATAGAGCCGGCGGTGGCGAGGATCTTGGCTCCCTTTTCCACCGCATCGTCCACGTGACGCTTGATCTTCTCGATCGCTGCCTTGTTGATCATTGGCCCGATATCCGTTCCGGCCTCCGTGCCTGCCCCTACCTTCATAGCAGACACGCGCGCGCCGAGCTTGGCGGCAAAGGCATCGTAGACGCCGGACTGGACGAGAAGACGATTGGCGCAGACGCAGGTCTGACCGCCATTTCGGAATTTGGACGCGATGGCGCCCTCTACGGCGAGGTCGAGATCGGCATCGTCGAACACGATGAAAGGCGCGTTGCCGCCGAGTTCGAGACTGAGCCGCTTGATGCTGTCAGCGGCACCCCGCATCAACAGCGAACCGACGCGGGTCGAGCCGGTGAAAGAGATCTTGCGGACGGTCTGGTTCGTCATCAGTTCGTCGCCGATTGCGGCCGGCATGCCGGTAACGATGTTGATCACCCCCTTGGGGATGCCGGCGCGCTCCGCCAGTACGGCGAGCGCCAATGCCGAGAAGGGGGTCAGCTCCGATGGCTTGATGACCACCGTGCAACCGGCCGCAAGCGCAGGCCCCACCTTGCGGGTGATCATCGCATTGGGAAAATTCCACGGCGTGATGATCGCCGATACGCCGACGGGCTCCTTCAGAACGACGATCCGCCGGTCCGCGATAGGCGAGGGGATGGTCGTTCCGCCAATGCGGCGCGCTTCCTCGGAAAACCATTTGATGAATGAGGCGCCGTAGCGGATTTCGCCCCGTGCCTCCGTCAGCGGCTTTCCCTGTTCCGTCGTCAGGATCAGCGCCAGGTCCTCGATATTGTCGAGCATCAGGTCGTGCCAGGCTTCGAGCAGGGCGGCGCGCTCGGCATGGGTCTTTGCCCGCCATGGACCAAACGCTTTTTCCGCCGCCACGATAGCGGCCCGTGTGTCGGCTCCGTCCATGTCGGGCACGCTGCCCAGCACAAGCTGCGTCGCCGGATCGATCACCTCGATCGTGCGCCCGGCTGCGCCCCCGCACCATTCTCCGTCGATGAGCCCCTGCTGACGCAGCAGGCTTGCATCCTTCAATCCGTTCATCTTGTTCTCTTTCATCGAAGCATCCTCTCCACAATTGCGGGCGCAAAACCGCAGCGCATCTTGCGCCACCTGCTCTAGCCGAGTGCGGAAAGCACCGAGGCTGTGATCGCCTGCGTTTTGTCCTTGCCGGGAACGACGCCAATGCCGCGCACCGTCGTCGCCTCGATCGCGGCCATTACCCTGCCAGCGGCGGTCGCCTCTCCAAGATGCTCCAGCATCATCGCGCCCGACCAGATGGCAGCGATGGGATTGGCAATTCCGAGATGAGCGATGTCGGGCGCGGAGCCGTGGACTGGCTCGAACATGGACGGTGCGGAACGGTCAGGATTGATGTTGGCGGATGCCGCGAAGCCGAGCCCGCCCTGGATGGCAGCGCCAAGATCGGTCAGAATGTCGCCGAACAGGTTGGATGCGACCACGACATCGAGGCTCTCAGGCGCCATGACCATACGGGCGGCCATGGCGTCGATGTGGTAGCTCGTCACCTCGATATCCGGATATTCTTCCGAGAGCCTGTGGGTGATTTCGTCCCAGAAGACCATCGAATATTTCTGCGCGTTTGACTTGGTCACGGAAGCGAGTTTGCCGCGCCGCGCGCGTGCCTGCTCGAAACCGAAACGCAGGATGCGTTCGACCCCCTTGCGGGTGAAGATGGAGGTTTCGACTGCCACCTCGCTGTCGGTGCCCTGATGGACGCGGCCGCCGGCGCCGGAATATTCTCCCTCGGTGTTTTCACGGATGCACAGGATATCGAAGTCTTGCGACCGCAGCGGTCCCTGCACACCGGGCAGCAGCTTGTGCGGGCGGATGTTGGCATATTGTACAAAAGCCTTGCGGATGGGCAGCAGCAGCCCATGCAGCGATACGGAATCCGGCACCTTGCTGGGCCAGCCGACAGCGCCGAGCAGGATGGCATCGAAAGACCTCAGGGTCTCGATCCCGTCGGCCGGCATCATGCTGCCGTTTTCGAGATAATAGTCGCAGGACCAGGGGTAGCGGGTCGCTTCAAGAGAAACACCGCTCGCTCCGGCTGCCTTTTCGAGCACGGCCCAGGCAGCATCGGTCACGTCGCGGCCGATGCCGTCTCCCGGCAGAAGGGCAATCCTGTAAGTCTTCATCTGAGCTCCTTAAAGGCTGATGAGCACGCTCTTGCTCTTGCGGTTGGCATGATAGGCTTCGCGGCCGAGGTCCTTGCCGATGCCGGACTGCTTGTAACCGCCGGTCGGCAGGATATGGTCGCGCGACCTGCCGTAACGGTTGACCCAGACGGTGCCGGCCTGCAGGCGCCGGGTGAGGCGGATCGCCCGCGACAGATCACGGGTAAAGAGACCCGCCGCCAGCCCATAGGATGGGTGGTCGGCCAGCCGCAGCGCCTCCTCTTCATCCTCGAAGGTCTGGATCGTCAGGACAGGTCCAAAGATTTCCTCGAGAACCGCGGGCGATGTTGCCGTCACTCCCGAAATCAGCGTCGGCGCGTAGAAATATCCCTCACGATCGTGCCGGCGGCCGCCGGTGAGGCATTCGGCGCCGCCGGCGATGGCGGCGCGGATGATGCCGTCCATACGGGCGATCTGGCGTTCGGAGATAACGGGTGAATAATCGGTCGTTTCCTCCCAGGTCGGCCCTGGTCGGATTGCCGCCAGTCTGGAAAGCAGTGCCGCTGCGAGCGCGTCCGCCACCTTCGCGTCGACGATGAGACGAGATCCGCATATGCAGGCCTGGCCGGCATTGGACAAGATGCTGGCGGCGATGGCGCCTGCCGCAAGATCGAGATCGGCATCCGCGAAGACCAGTTGCGGGCTCTTGCCGCCGAGCTCCAGCGTCATCGGCTTCACGCCCGTCCTGGCAATATTGGCCATGATCGCCGCGCCGGCCGCGGTCGAACCGGTGAAGCTGACCTTGGAAATTCCCGGATGCCCGGTGATGGCGGTGCCGGTGATCGGGCCGTCACCCAGCACGACGTTGACGAGGCCGGCGGGCAGGCCTGCGCGTACCGAAAGCTCGGCAAGAAAGAGCGTCGAAAACGGTGTCATCTCCGATGGCTTCAACACCACCGCATTGCCCGCCGCCAGCGCCGGGCCAAGCTTCCAGCCCGCCATTGACAAGGGGAAATTCCAGGGTGTGATGGCGCCGACGACGCCATATGGCTCCGTCACGATCATGCCGAAATTTGCGTCGTCGGTCGGGACGAGATCGCCCCCTTCCTTGTCGGCGAATTCAGCAAAGAAGCGGATCTGCTCGGCGGTGACGGCGATATCGCCGGCGACGAGATGGCCGACCGGTCGGGTCGAGGAAAGCGCTTCAAGCCTGGCAAGTGTCTCCGCCTCGGTTTCGATCAGGTCAGCCCAGCGCTGCAGCGCCTTGGTGCGCTCGCGCGGCCGCACACCGCCCCAATTGCTTCTATCTAACGCCCCCCTTGCCGTCTCCACGGCTTGGTCGACAAGGGCTGCGTCGGCAAGCGGACAGCCGGCATAGGCCTTGCCGTCGGACGGCCGGTGCATATCGATGACGGCTTCGGCCGGAACCAGACGGCCGCCGATGAAGTGTCCGATGGGCAGGGAGATCGAGTTCGGATCGAAGCTGAGTGTCATTGCGTATCCTCGGCATGAGCTGAGGTAAGCCTAGCTTGGGAAAGCGAGCAGCATGCATCGACCGGCGGTGCCGGGGCGGCGAAAAATTGCGTTTTCGCCGCCGCCATCAGTTAATTCTACGGCGTCACGTCACGGTCACGTAAATCTTGCGCACCGTCTCGAGCGTCTTCCAGACGCCGACGAAACCCGGCTTCATGACAAAACTGTCGCCGGCCCTATAGACCACCGGTTCTCCGCCTTCCGGCGTGAGTTCGACCAGGCCGGAAAGGATATGGCAGAACTCGAAGGTCTCGCCCTTGATCGAACGGGTCTCGCCGGGCGTTGCCTCCCATACGCCGGTATGAACGGTGTCTGCGCGAGCAACATCCTGCGCCCAGGTCTTGAAGGTGGGGTTGCCCGCGATCAGACGCTCGGGTAGGGGGCCGGACTCACGCGGCGCATGGGACGGGTTGGTGTCGATTGTCTTGAGCAGGGACATGGCGTTCCTTTCGAGGTGTGGATGGTTGGTGAGATGATCAGTAGCCGCGGCTGCGATCGATCAGCCCGATCGGGTCGAGGCCCGCCCGGTGCCGTTTGATGTTGGCGATCACGGCGGCCGCAGCGGTTTCGGCTTGGGTGACGCTGGCAATATGCGGCGTCAGTAAAATCTTGGGATGGCTCCAGAAGGCGTGGCCGGATGGCAGCGGCTCCGGATCGGTAACATCGACGACGGCGCCGGAGAGATGTCCGGCGTCAAGGGCTGCGACGAGCGCCTGGTGATCGAGCTGGGCGCCGCGACCGACATGCACGAGTGCGGCCCCGATCGGAAGCCTGGCGAAAAGCTCGGCATCCAGCAAGCCGCGCGTCTCCTCGGTCAGCGGCAGCATGCAGACGAGAATGTCGGTGGTAGCAAGCAGGGTCTCGAGTCCCTCGCCGCCACTGAGGCACCGAACGCCGTCGATCGCGCGCGGGGTGCGGCTCCAGCCGGACATCGGAAAGCCGAAAGGACGCAAACTCTCAAGCACTGCGCTTCCGAGCATGCCGAGCCCGAGCACGCCGATGCGGCGTTGCGCCGCCTGAACGGCTGCGATCGGTTGCCAGATCCCGCGGCGCTGCTGGTCGAGATAGGCCGGCAGGTCGCGATGGAGCGCGAGGACGGCGAGCGTCACATATTCCTGCATCATTCTGACGATGCCGTCCTCGACCATCCGCACCACCTTGACCTGCGCAGGCACGGCGTCGATGCGGAACTGGTCGATGCCGGCGCCGATCGAAAACAGGATTTCGAGGTTGCGGTAGCGGGCGAGATCATCCGGCACGGTCCAGGTGATCAGGTAGCGCACAGCCTCCGGTTCGACCGAAGCCGGATCCATGGCGAAGGCCATGTCGGGCAGCTCGCGCGCGAAGGCGTCGGCGAATATCGCGCCGCGCTTCGCATCGGAATTGAAGAGAAAGGTCATCGCAACGGCTCCTTGATCTGACGTCAGGCGGTGCAACGTCGGGCGAGTGCCTCGATCATGCCCTGGCAGGCCAGGAGCTCGCTCGCTAGGATGAATTCGTCCGGTCGGTGAGCACGGGCGATATCGCCCGGGCCGCAGATGATCGCATCCATGCCGGCGCGCTGGAAAAGGCCGGCTTCCGTGCCGTAGCTGACGGCGGCGAGCGGCTCGATACCAGTGAGTTCGCTAAGCAAGTGAGCAAGCGGCGCATCGGCTGCCAGCGACAGCGCCGGATAGGCGCTGAGTTCGCGCCATTCCGACTGGAAGCCGCGTTGCGGCAGCGCCTCGGCCATCGCTCGCAGCGGCGCCAGCAGCGTGGCCGGGTCGATTCCAGAAACGGCCCTGGCCTCGAACTCGGCTTCGCAGCTATCGGGAATGATGTTGATCGCCTGGCCGCCCTTCAATGTGCCGACCTGAAGCGAGGAATAGGGCGGTTCGAACACAGGATCGAACGGACCCTGCGTCAGCCGCTCGGCTTCGGCGCTGGCGCAAGCTAAGACCTCGGTCATGGCGTGAATGGCATTTAGTCCCTGGTCCGGGCGGGAGGAGTGGCCGGAGCGGCCCCTGACAGTCAGCCGAGCGGCGGCCTTGCCCTTGTGTGCGCGGATCGCCCGCATGCCGCTCGGTTCGCCAATAATCGCGCCGAGCGGATGTGCACAGAGCTCAGGCAGGCGCGCGATCATGTGCGGAACGCCGCGGCAGCCTGCCTCCTCATCGTAGGAAAAAGCGAGGTGGATGGGCCGGCGGAGGCGCGCCGCCGCGAGTGCGGGGACGGCGGCAAGCACGACGGCGAGAAAGCCCTTCATGTCGGTGGTTCCGCGACCGTAGAGGCGGTCCGCTTCGGCGCGGAGACGGAACGGATCGCTGCTCCACCCGCCTTCCACGGCGGGAACGACGTCCATATGGCCGGAGAGGATGTAGCCCGGCGTCTCGCTTGGGCCGATCGTTACGAAGAGGTTCGACCGGTCGCCCTCGGGGCCGGCAATCTCCGTGGCGACAATACCGTGGCTTTGCAGGTAATGCCTGATCCACCCAACGATCTCGCCGTTCGGCGTGCCGACGACCGAGGGAAAGCCGACCAACCTTTCGAGGATTTCAACTGCCTGCATGTGCGTCCTCGCATCGCGGGATATAGAGTTGCACCGGCCCACTCGCGGGCAACGGCGCAGCCGGCGGTGGGGTCTGTCAATGACTGTAGGGACTTGCCCAGGCTTTATTTGCCGAAACTGCATCGGATTTGGACGATTGTTGTGTTTGCACGGGCTTCGCCAGTGAATTGTATCGCGCAATCCGTCCTAATCTCGACGAAGGAACTTCCGGGCGCAGCTTTCCCTAAGGGTTGGCCGGACAACGCCGCAGGAGGGCGGGAGTGAGTGCACTGACATCCGAATCCAGGTTGGTCGATAGTTTCGAGACGCGCATAACCGGGATCGACAGCGTCGATCTCGACGAACTGCATGCGCTTTCGATGTCCGTCGCCTGGCCACACCGCCGTGAAGACTGGCAATTCCTGCGCGAATTCGGGCAGGGCATTGCGGCCATCGATGAAATCGGCCGCATCCTGGGCTCTGCGATGTGGTTTCCCTATGATGGCCGGTTCGCCACGATCGGTATGGTGATCACCTCGCCGCGCCTGCAGGCCAATGGCGCCGGGCAGTGGCTGATGGGCCATGCGCTCGACCAGGTTGCGGGAAGAAATCTTGGGCTGAACGCGACGCGGGCGGCGCGACGCCTTTATCTGGCCTTGGATTTTGTCGGTGAGGCGCCCGTGTTTCAATGTCAGGGCGAAGCGACAGTGCCGCAGAATGTGGAACTGCCGGCCGGTGCCGCGATACGGCCCGTGGAAGCTGAAGATCTGGAGGCGATCGCGGAACTGGATCGCGTTGCCTTCGGCACGGACCGCACGCTGCTTCTGACACGGCTCATGGCACATTCCAAGGGCGTCGTATTGGTTCGCGCCGGCCGGATCGAGGCCTTCTCGCTTTGCCGAAGGTTCGGGCGCGGCCATGTCGTCGGCCCGGTGGTGGCGGTCAGTGACGCAGACGCAAGTGCCGTCGTTCATCCGCATGTGCTAGAGCATGCGGGGTCATTCCTGCGCCTCGATACGCGCGAGAAGGCCGGAATATTCGCCGATTTTCTCTCCCGCTGTGGCCTTGCTGTCTTTGACTTCGTGACAACCATGTCGCTGGGCGACCCTTGGCTTCCAATTCCGGGAGGTCATGTGGGGCATCGGCCGAAAACCTATGCGCTGGTCAGCCAGGCGCTCGGCTGACGGAAATTAAGCGCCGGGATAAATGGGCATGGCGGCCGAAGCCTCGATACGTTCGGCTTCGGGTCGGAAGGAACGATATTGCCACAGGCCTTGCGCCGTTTCCCGCCGGTATACGGTATCGAGCCAGAACACCGTGTCATCGATCGGCAGGACAGGATGCCAAGCATATGCTCAGCCGATCGAGCGCAGCCCGAGGTAGGCCGCCAGGCTAATGGCAGAAAGCGCGATGGTCAGACTGGGGCGGGCGTCGTCGAACATTGCCGCCAGCAAAAGGCAGAGCATCAGCACGACGGATTTGGCCCAGAGATTTTGGTCGGAGATGGTAAAGGCGACTGCCGCCAGAAAGACCGCGCTTGCGACGACCGTGACAGGAGCGGATTTCTCAGCGAGGTCGCCGCCGGGAAAATACGGCAGAAGAAAACGCCGCATGCTCAGGCCTGAAGCGACGCTTAGAAGAAGGCAGGTCAAAGCAAGGTGCAGCATATGGTCGGCGCCGGTCGTTCTACGATCAGCATAGAGACGCAATCTCCATGCCAGCCGAAAAAACGCTCGGTAGCGGGGCCGATCCCGGACTTTGCGTGGCTATTTCGGTGGCGTCTCGATCTTTTTTTCGGCAATCACTTGGCTGTCCGGCCTGCCGATGGCACGGACATTATGAGAAGGTCGCGCCCGGGAGCCCTCACGCTGCCCCGATTCCGGTTTTTGCGCCTGTGTCTAAACCCGCTTGAGCTCGGGTAATGATTTTTATATAGAGAACGATGACTCGCTTTAGTTCCGAAAAAGAGATTTTTATTGGACCTTTCGTCAATCGAGATATTCCTCGCTGTAGCCAGCGATCGCAGCGTTACGAAGGCTGCAAAGGCCGTCGGGCGGGTGCCGTCGAATGTGACGACGCGCATCCAGCAATTGGAGGAGGACCTTGGCGCTTGCCTGTTCAGCCGTGACGGGAAGAAGATGACGCTGACGCGGGAGGGCGAAACCTTTCTCGCCTATGCGAATCGCCTGATGGCGCTGGCGCTGGAAGCGCGCCAGGCCGTGCGGCCTCTTGCCCCGTCGGGAACATTGCGGGTTGGCACGATGGAGAGCACGGCGGCAAGCCGGCTGCCGGCGGCGTTGACGCAATTCAACCAGATGTGGCCCGACGTGTCGCTGCATCTGACGATGGGCGCGTCTCGCGATCTCGCCCGCGATGTTCTAGCCGATGCGCTGGATTGCGCGCTTATTGCCCGCCCACCGAAGGCGATGCGGGAGGAGGATCTGGATTTCGATGCCGAACTCGAGGCGCTGGAGATGGAGACGGTCTTCATCGAAGATCTGTTGATCGTGCTGCCATCCGGGCATCCCGCGATCAAATCCGCGGCCGACCTGCGTGTCGGGTCGCTCGCGGCTTTGGAACCCGGCTGCACCTATCGCCGGATTGCCGAGGATTGGGCGCGCAAATCGAGCGGCCTGCCGACGATCGAGCACGGTTCCTATCATGCGATCCTGGCGAGTGTTGCGACCGGAAATACCGCGGGTGTGATCCCAAGGTCCGTTCTCGATATCATGCACTGGCCGACTTCCGTTCAAACCCATCAGCTCGGGCCGGTCGAGACCCTGCTGGTTTACCGCAAGGACGATTGCCCTAGCGCCTTCAGTGCCTTTCATGAAGTGCTTGGCGCAACCAAAGGCAGAGATGTCAGGCTGGCGGCAAACTAGCTCCGGCGTCTCATCCTCCACCTCCAGATAATCCTCACTCCCAATTGGTCTTCGCATGCAGTTTCCCGTTTCACCGAAGGTAGGGCCGAGCCGTTTTCGCCGCTTTCGATTGTTTTCGCCCATTCTGGCCGGCGCGACGCTAAGAGAACGATTGATCGCCTGTTTCGGGGCCTTGCTGGGCATCGGTCTCACTGGCGTCATCAGCGGTTATCTGTTCGGTCAGGGGCCGCATCTTCCGCTGATCGTCGCGCCGATGGGGGCGTCGGCGGTGCTGCTTTTCGCAGTGCCGGCAAGCCCGTTGGCTCAGCCATGGGCGATCGTCGGCGGCAATACAATTTCCGCCCTGATGGGGATTATTGCGGCGTATTTCATTCGTGATCCGATCATCGCGACGGGCGTCGGCGTTTCGCTGGCGATCGGCGCAATGTCGTTCACGCGATGCCTGCATCCGCCGGGAGGGGCTGCGGCACTGACCGCCGTGCTCGGCGGCCCCGTGGTTGCCGGGTGGGGATTCCTCTTTCCCTTCGTGCCCGTCGCTTTGAACTCCTGCATTCTCGTCGGGCTCGGGCTGCTGTTCCACAAGCTTTCAAGGCGGAACTATCCGCATGTCGTGCCGAAGCCGGCGGAGAACACCCACCAGACGATCGATCCGCCATCCGCCGCGCGGGTGGGCTTTCGCGAGGAGGATGTCGATGCCGCCCTCGAAGCGCTCGACGAAACATTCGATATCGATCGTGCGGACCTCGGGAGATTGCTGCAGCAGGTCGAGCTGCAGGCGGCGATCCGATCGAACGACAAGATCAGCTGCGCCGAGATCATGTCGCGTGATGTGATCGCCATCGGCGAGACCTCCGAGCCGGACGCCGCGCGACATCTTCTTTTGAAGCATAATATTCGCACCCTGCCGGTGAAAGATCAGGAAGGCCGTCTGATCGGCACTGTCGGCTTGCGCGAATTGTTTGGGGGCGGCGATACGATTGCCCACGCGATCTCCAAGCCGGCGGTGGCAAGAGCTTCGGATCTCGCCCTGTCGCTGCTGCCGGTTCTGACGGACGGGCGCACCCATGCCGTCATCGTCGTCGACGACGACCACCGGATCCTCGGCCTGATATCGCAGACCGACCTTTTGAGCGCCGTGGCGCGGCTGCTGCCGAACGACGGCGATACGATCGCGGCTGTGGCGTGAAACGTGCGGGGCGGCTCGGATTGCTGCCGGCCCGTCACGGCCGCCGAAGGCGACATGCCTTCGGCGTCAGGCCTTCCGATATGATCTCGGCTATGAGCTGAAGCGGATCCGGGATGCGCTCGTCATCGATTGCCTGCCGGCGCAGCCACCGGCGTAGTCGGGCGTCCGTTTGTCTCAAACAGGCCGCGGGCCGCCTGAACCATCGACTGCAGATGATTGGGATCGCGCACGCCCTGTCTGTAGAGCTCGATGATGATGCTCGCCATTCGTTCGGCTTCGTCGCTGTCTCTTGCCACTGCGTAATCGGCGCTGAGCTTGTCGAAGACGCGTTGGCAGGTTTCGAGATCGCGGGAGTCCAACGGCACCTGCGATCGGCTTAGGATCGTTTGAACCATCTTCATTCTCTCGGAAAAGGCCCGCCCGGCGTGTCCGGGCGAGCCTGAGACCCTGACTTAAAAGTCCATACCGGCGCCGGGCGGCATTGCCGGAGGAGCATCCTTCTTCGGCTTCTCGGCGATCATCGCTTCCGTCGTCACCAGCAGGCCGGCGATGGAGGATGCATCCTGCAGCGCGGTGCGAACGACCTTTGCCGGATCGATGACGCCCTGCGCGTAGAGATCGCCGAATTCGCCGGTCTGAGCATTCCAGCCATAGGAGAAGTCGCTCTTCTCGCGCAGCTTGCCGACGATGATAGAGCCTTCGGCGCCGGCGTTTTCGGCAATCTGTCGAGCCGGGGCCTCGAGCGCACGGCGGACGATGTCGACACCCACGCGCTGGTCGTCATTGGCAGTCTTGATATTGCCGAGCGCCTTGACCGCGCGCAGCAGCGCCACGCCGCCGCCTGGCAGGATGCCTTCCTCGACCGCTGCCCTTGTTGCATGCAGCGCGTCGTCGACGCGATCCTTTTTCTCCTTCACCTCGACCTCTGTCGAGCCGCCGACGCGGATGACGGCAACACCGCCGGCGAGCTTGGCGAGGCGTTCCTGCAGTTTCTCGCGGTCATAGTCGGAGGTGGTTTCTTCGATCTGGGCCTTGAGCTGGGCAATGCGGCCTGCAATCTCCTCCTTCGAACCGACGCCGTCGATGATCGTCGTGTTTTCCTTCTCGACCGTGATCTTTTTTGCCCGGCCGAGCATGTTGAGCGTTACATTCTCAAGCTTGATGCCGAGATCTTCGGAGATGACGGTGCCCGCGGTCAGGATGGCGATGTCTTCCAGCATGGCCTTGCGGCGGTCGCCGAAGCCGGGCGCCTTGACGGCAGCGATCTTCAGGCCGCCGCGCAGCTTGTTGACGACGAGGGTCGCAAGGGCTTCGCCTTCGACGTCTTCAGCGATGATGAGGAGCGGCTTGCCCGACTGAACGACAGCTTCGAGGATCGGCAGCATCGACTGCAGGTTCGACAGCTTCTTCTCATGAATGAGAATATAGGGGTCCTCGAACTCGACCCGCATCTTGTCGGCATTGGTGACGAAGTAGGGGCTGAGGTAACCGCGGTCGAACTGCATGCCTTCGACGACTTCGAGTTCGGTCTCGGCGGTCTTGGCTTCTTCAACGGTGATGACGCCGTCATTGCCGACCTTTTGCACGGCCTCCGCCAGGAAGCGGCCAATTTCGGCGTCACCATTGGCGGAGATCGTGCCGACCTGGGCAATTTCGGCATTGTTGGATATCTTGCGGGCGTTGGCCTTCAGTTCTTCGACGATCGCGCTGACGGCGAGATCGATGCCGCGCTTCAGGTCCATCGGGTTCATGCCCGACGTGACGGCCTTGGCGCCCTCCTTGACGATCGCCTGGGCGAGCACCGTCGCGGTCGTGGTGCCGTCGCCGGCGATGTCGCTGGTCTTCGAAGCGACTTCGCGGACCATCTGCGCGCCCATGTTCTCGAACTTGTCTTCGAGCTCGACTTCCTTGGCGACCGAGACGCCGTCCTTGGTGATGCGCGGCGCACCGAAGGACTTGTCGATCACGACGTTGCGGCCTTTCGGACCCAGCGTCACCTTTACGGCGTTGGCCAGGATGTCGACACCGCGCAACATCTTTTCGCGGGCTTCGACGCTGAATTTGACTTCTTTAGCAGCCATGTCCTCACTCCTTCATCGGCAGCTTGCGCATGTCGCCAAGTGTACAGCGGTTTTGCGAGGACGACATGCGTAGAAATTAAGATCTAAAGCGCGAGGAGCGAATCTCAGAGATCGCACCGGGCTTTAGCATTGATTTTCGACTTGATGGACTCAGGCGGCCTCTTTCCGCTCGCTCTGGGCTTCGATGATACCCATCACGTCGCTTTCCTTCATGATCAGCAGGTCCTCGCCGTCGATCTTGATCTCCGTGCCGGACCATTTGCCGAACAGGATGCGATCGCCGACCTTGACGTCGAGCGCCTGGATCTGGCCGGCATCATTGCGCGCACCGGGGCCGACGGCGATGACCTCGCCTTCCTGCGGCTTTTCCTTGGCGGTGTCGGGAATGATGATGCCGCCCTTGGTCTTTTCTTCGGAATCGACGCGGCGGACGAGAATGCGGTCATGAAGCGGTCGGAACGACATGTCTTCCTCCATAGACAAACAATGACGACGTTGTCGGCTCTGGCCGAACCGGATTAACGAGGTCCGGGTGCAAAGTCGCGCCTTGCGCGAATGATCTGGTTCGAGCGTTTTTCGATTTCAAGAGGAGCAGGAGAAAAATTAGCACTCTCTACCGGCGACTGCTAGCAGCTCTCCCCGGGAACAGAAGGCCCACTCCTGCGTTCGGCATAATGACGATCTCGTCCCCTCGGCTCGAAGGCGAGTTCAAACTGTACATGGCTTGAATCCGGATGTCGGCGTTCCTAGCTCTCAGGCGATCGAGGCTCGAAGAGCTCGATCACCGTCCCACGTCTTTAGGAGTGAGTGACATGGAAGAGAAGACCAATATAATCAAAGACCTCACTATCGAGGAACGCGAGGAGATCTTCGTCGATATCGCTCGCACGCTGGAGGATACGGCGCGCGAGGCGCTTGTCGAAGGCAATACGCACTTTGCCGTACTCTCCAACAACATGGCCGAAGCAATCCGCGTCAATGCCGACGAACTCGCTCGCGACGATCCCGAGAATGCCGAGCGCGTGTTGCTTCAGGCAACGGCCATGATCTCGCAGTTCGAGGCCGTGCACCCTTATCGCATGGTGAGCATGGCCGTTCACTGATTGCCGGCAGCACGGTTCGGCTCGACCGCCCGCCCGAATCAATCGCCAGCATGCGGAACTCTCGCGGCTGGCGGAGGTTATTGGATCGCAGCATCGAAAGGTGATCCATGACCACTTCCCCAACCAACATGTCTCCCGAGAGCGGAACCGACGATGCGCGCTCCTTCGACACGCAGCAAGCCGAGGCCGATCGCCAGGCGGCATTGGAAGCCGCTCGACGCAACGCGCGTTCGACGGTTGATCGCGATAGCGGTACCGAGACACCAAGCCTGAAACTCGCGAAGGAGTATCTCAGCCTCGGCGGGCGCCGCCGGTCCAAAATTGATGACAACATCACCACTGTTCGCCAATGGGAGGAGGATCCCCCGGCGGCCGAAAGCTTCTGGAAAGAGCGGGTGGAGACCCTCCCAAAGGATGAGCGCAAGCAAGTCGAAGATTTTCTTCCCACCATCAACACGCCTTGAAAGACGAAGCTGCGCTGAGAGCCGTCGGGAGCGCCGGAGCCAGACGAAGGCTTCAAGGTCAGGTCGAAACTGGAGAAGATCATGGCCATAGACAAACACGAGCAGATACGGCGGCGCGCCTATGAAATCTGGGAAGCCGAAGGCCGCCCTGAAGGTTCGGACCTGCGTCATTGGATGCAGGCCTGCGACGAGCTGGCTGGCGAAGACGAGCATGAGACGCTGCAAGACCTGCTTGATCAAGACGACAGAGATGATGCGGCCTTGCTTCAGGGAGCCGGGGAAAGCGGTGATCTCGATCCGCCGCGAGCCGGCCTTGCTCAAGTTGCTGGGGCGACGACACCCGATATCGAGATGACAACGGGTGAGAAGCCTTCCCAGCGAAGAATCAGTAGGACCGAAGGGCCGTAACCGCGATGCAGCATCTCGACCATGCCATGCAAATCGCCATAGAGGCGCATGAAGGGCAGGTGGACAAGACCGGCCGGCCATTCTTCGAGCATTGCCAGCGGGTCGCGCTTCTCGTGTCGGGAGAGGAGGCGCGAACGGTCGCCTATCTTCACGACGTCGCCGAGAAAGGCAGCGGCTGGACGCTCGACAGGTTGAGGGAGGAAGGATTCCCGCCGGCAATCATCTCCGCGGTGGATGCCTTGACGCGGCGGCCCGAGGAGACCGATGACGAATTCGTCAGACGCTCCGCATCGAATCCGCTGGCCCTGCCAGTCAAACAGGCCGACCTTGAAGACAATCTGCGACAGGCCGAACAAGCCGGCAAGAAAACCGAAAAATACCAGCGCGGTCTGGATCTCCTGCACGACATCCGGAACGAACGCTAGGTCTGTTGAGCCGGCCCGCAGGGCTTTTCCATCGAACCCGCATCCTCAAACGGGTTGAACTGCACCGCCTGATCAAGGCTGAGGACATCTCGCCCTTTCCGGCGCTGACGCAGATCGAAATCTGGGGCGCTGATGTAACCGGCGCTGCAACCTCCGGCATCGAAGATGAGGACGGGCGCGTGCCCCCTTCTCTTACTCTATGAGCCCACCGCCAGTTTCGTCCGGGCCGCGCTCGGCGGGCTGTCATGCAGGCGGTTCCAGGCGCGACGGAGTTGCCGGGCCGAGCCGAAGCCGGCGCGCATTGCCACGGCCTCCATATCCAGCCTTGAGCCGGCGAGCATCTCCCGGGCGAGTGCTACGCGCATGCGGTTGACGAAATCCGTGACACTCATGCCGGTATGTTCGTTGAACAGCCGTGAGAGGTTTCGCGGGCTGGCGCCGCTGAGGCGCGCGAGCGAGGCTACCGACCAGTCGCGGGAAGGATCGGCGGCGACTGCATCCTGTACACGATGGATGGCCGGGTGGATATGGTTGCGGCCTTCGAGCCAGGGCGAAAGCTGCGGATCCGAGCCGCCGCGCCTGAGATAGACGACGAGATAGCGCGCCACCGCAAGCGCACAGGCATGTCCCGCCGCTTCGGCAACGATATGTAGCATGAGGTCGATGCCGGCGGTGATGCCGGCGCTCGTGAGGCGCTCCCCATCCTCGACGTAGAGCCGATTGTCCCGGATGCGCGCGGTCGGCGCAAGCCTTGTCAAGTCCTCCATGCAGCCGTGATGGGTGGTGCATTCGTGGCCGTCGAGCATTCCGGCCTCGGCGGCGAGCAAGGCGCCCGAGCAGATGGAGGCCAGCCGAACGCCCGGGCGAATGGCCCGCTTCAGCCAGGCGACGATCGCGGCCTGGGAGGCACGCTCCTTTTCGTCCCAGGGACCATTGTTTTCCATCGGCGCGTCGGCGCTGCCGGCGATGACCACAAGCGCACGATCGGGCAATCGCTCCGGCAAGGCGGCGACACCAGTCACCGCAAGGCCGATCGAGCTGCCAACGGTTGCCGACGGACCGACGTAGGTGACGCTGAAACGGACTGCCTTTTGTTCGAGGTTCGCCTTGCGCAGCACTTCGATCGGACCGGCGATGTCGAGCAGCAGCACGCGCGGCGGCACGACTGCGAAGACCGGGATATCGAAGGGCTGCGCTGTATCAGTCATGCCGCGAGTTGCTCTCCGCGCCCCGCCAGCGCCTGTTCGACGGTGGCGATCCGGGCGAAACGGCCCGACAGGACCAGTTCCGTGCGGCCCCGGATTTCCCCGGCGCTCCATGTGCGTCCCGATGCGTCGGTCATCGGGAAGGTCAGGGTCGCGTCGCCGACGTAGTCGACTTGATAACCGAGATCCGAGGCATGACGGGTCGTGGTCTCGCAGCACTGTTCGGTGCGGATGCCGGAGACGATGATGCGGCGAACGCTATTCTCGGTCAGCCACACGTCGAGGCCGGAACCGACGAGTGCACTATGACGGCTCTTCCTGAAGGTGGCGTCGGGAGCGATCCTGAGAGGGGCGAGCGTTCTGACGAAGCCCGAGCCTTCTGAAAACGGCCCGCGTCCATCGATATGAAAGATCTGGATGACGGGTATTCCGCGGGCTTCTGCGCCGTCGATCAGAGCCTGCTGGCGTTCAATATAGGCGGGTGCGAGGCTTTCATCCCAATAATCACGCTGCCGGAAGGACTCCTGGGCGTCGATGACGAGAAGAATGGTATCATAGCCGGACATTTCTTGCTCCTTGGATGTTGATGATGAAGCCATATTCGGCAATCTCAAGCCACAGGAAAATGCCCGCACTGGACAAATTGCGGACAATTCGCGCCAATGGATGCCATGAATGAGATTGACGCCGGAGGGGAAGGCGATATCCGACGCCTGCCGGCCTTGCATGCGCACGCTTCCGCCAAGCCCTGCTCACGTGTTAAGGGGGTTGGATGAGACTGCTTGTGGTGGAGGACAACAAGGATCTGGCGGCCTGGCTGGGCAAAGCCCTGCGGCAGGCGCAGTACACTATCGACCTTGCCTATGACGGCGAGGACGCCCAGCATCTGCTCAAGGTGGCGGAATATTCGGCGATGATTCTCGACCTTTCGCTGCCCAAGCTTGACGGGCTGACGCTTTTGAAGCGGCTGAGACAGTCCGGCAGCAAGCTGCCGGTCATCATCCTGACTGCGAATGCGAGCCTGGACGGCCGTGTGGCCGGGCTCGACAGCGGCGCCGATGACTATCTCGCCAAGCCTTTCGAAATCGCTGAGCTCGAGGCGAGGATCCGTGCCGTGGTGCGCCGCGGCCAGGACCGGGCATCCTCCGAGATCACCGTCGGGAACCTGCGTTTTTCCGGCGGGACGCGGCAGTTCTTCGTCGCAGACGAACCGCTGCAATTGACGCCGCGGGAATATGCCGTACTCGAACAGCTCGTCATGAAGCTCGGCACCACGGTCTCGAAAGCCGCCCTCTCCGAAAGCGTCTTCGGTTTCGAAGACGAGGCCGATCCCAGCGCCATCGAAATCTACGTCCACAGGCTGCGCAAGAAGCTCGAGAACAGTTCGGTTCAGATCGCGACGCTGCGCGGGCTCGGCTATCTCCTCAGACATGTCCAATAGTGTCGTGACAAAGGCCGGCGGAACGATCGTGCGGCTCAGCCAGAGTCTGAGGGTGCAACTGCTCTGTTGGGTCCTGCTGACGCTCTTCGGCGCCATCGCCTTCAATCTCTACGACAGCTTCTGGTCGGCCGACGCGACGGCAAAGCTGGTGACGGATCGAACGCTCCTCGCCTCGGCGCGCGTCATCGCCGAGGCGGTGCGCGTCGACGAGGGCGGCAATGTTCAGGTGGATGTGCCGCCGGCCGCGCTCGAGATGTTCGATACCGGCTTCGGCGACCGTGTCTTTTACAAGGTCATCACCGCCTGGGGCAATCTGGTGAGCGGCTTTCCCGATCTGCCGCTGCCGGCCGTCCAGCGCGCCGGCGAGGATCGCGCCTTCCACGGCGCCGATGTGCGCGTCCTGATGCTCGATCATCCGGTCGTCGGTCTTCCCAACGACGGCACGATCTCGGTGACCGTCGCCGTGACGCATAACAGCCAATATGCGATGCGAAGACAGTTGTGGCTTTCGGATTTTTCGAAGCAGTTCGTGCTCGTCTTTCTCGCAAGCCTGGTGACCATCCTGGGGCTCCAGCGCGGCCTTGCGCCGGCGCTCAGACTGCGGGACGCGGTACGAAAGCGAGGGCGCAACCGTCTCGATCCGCTGCCGCCGGAGATGGTTCAGATCGAACTACGCCCGCTCGTCCATGCACTGAACGATTATATGGAGCGCGTCCAGAGTCAGATGGCCGCACAGCGGCGCTTCGTATCGAACGCGGCGCATCAGTTGAGGACGCCGCTCGCGCTGATTTCGACGCAGGCGAGTGTCGCGTCCCGCGAAGACGATGCAGCCCGCCGCGACGAGGCGCTTGCTGCCCTGCGCACCAGCACGCGGCAGATTTCGCGCCTGGCCAGCCAGCTTCTGACCTTGTCGCGGGCCGAGCCCGGCAGCCGCCGCCCACGCAGCGATGCGACCGATCTCAGCAAGGCTGCCCGGGAGATCCTGGAGACCTATGCCGAAGAGGCGCTCAAGCGCAACATCGATCTCGGTTTGGAGGCGGACCGCCCCGTTATCGTCGAAGGCGACGGGACGATGCTGCGCGAGATGCTGGTCAACCTCATCGACAACGCAATCCGCTATAGCAAAGCCGATGGACGGGTGACCGTCGCCGTCGGTCAGGCGGGCGGCAGTGCCGTCGTCACCGTCGAAGACAACGGGCCGGGTATTCCCCAAGAGGAGCGCGAGCAGGTTTTCGAACGGTTCTACCGGATCATGGGAACGGAAAGTGAAGGAAGCGGTCTGGGCCTTTCGATCGTGCGCGAGGTCGTCGAAGGCGCCGGAGGTTCGGTTTCGCTCGGTGCTGCTGAAGGCGGCGGCCTCGTCGTGACGGTGCGGCTTCGGCTTTAAACAGGCGACACATCAAATGAATAAGGCCGGGCATCGCGCCCGGCCTTCGCTTCGATCTGCCTTGGGAGGAGGCGGATTACTGCGTATCGAGCTGCTGCTGCGGACGCCATTTCGCAAGGCGGTTTTCGATCAGCGTCATGATGTATTCGGCAACAAGGGTGACGACCATGACGAGGAGAATGGCCGCGAACATGCCGGCGGCATCGAAGGTGCCCTTTGCGATCGAGATCAACTGGCCGATGCCGAAGCGGGCGCCGACGAATTCGCCGACGATTGCGCCGATGATCGCAAAGCCGAAGGAGACGTGGAGGCTCGCAAAGATCCAGCTCATCGCCGAGGGAATGACAACCGTGCGCGTCACCTGCCAGTCGGAAGCGCCGAGGATGCGGGCATTGGCAATCATGTTGCGGTCGGCTTCGCGCACGCCTTGGAAGGCGTTAGCGAAGACGACGAAGAACACCATGATGAAGGCGAGCGCCACCTTGGATGGCAGGCCGAGACCCATGATCATGATGAAAATCGGGGCCAGCACCACGCGGGGGATCGAGTTGATCGCCTTGATGTAGACGGAGAAAATGTCGGACAGAAAGCGGTTGCGGCCTAGGCCGATGCCGACGAAAACGCCGGTGATCGAGCCTGCGAAGAAACCGATCAGCGCCTCCTCCATCGTCACCCAGAGATTATACCAGAGCGACCCTTCGGTGGTGCCTTCGGTCGCCCATTCATAGAGACGCTCAAGCACGCCGCTCGGGCTCGAATAGAAAAACGGATCGATCCATTGCATGTTGGAGGAGAGCTCCCACATGCCGATCACGAAGACCAGGATGGCGATCTGCCAGAAGCGTACGAGCGTGTTGCGCCGGCGTATCGCCTTCAGCGCGGAGGCTTCGATCTCGGTATCTGACGTGCCCGGACGAAACAGGGTGGCCGAACCGGCCTCGAAAGTCGTGCTTGCCATGATATCCTCCGTCAGGCCGCTTCGCTTGCGCGGCGGTAGCTGGTCTCGACCTCTTCGCGCAGGTCTTCCCAGATCGTCTTGCAGTAGTCGATGAAGCTCTGCTCGTAGCGGATCTCCGACACCACGCGCGGGCGGGGAAGGTCGATCGGGTAGACCGATTTGACCGTGGCGGGACCGGCGGTGAGCACATAGACCTTGTCGGCAAGCGCCACGGCCTCTTCGAGATCGTGGGTGACGAACACCACCGAGGCTTTGCGCTCCGCCCAGAGCTTCAAAAGTTCTTCGTGCATGACCGTGCGGGTCTGCACGTCGAGCGCCGAAAAGGGCTCGTCCATCAGCAGGATCTCAGGTTCGTTGATGAAGGTCTGTGCCAGCGAGACGCGCTTGCGCATGCCGCCCGAAAGCTGATGGGGATAGTGGTGGAGAAACTTCGACAGGCCGACGCGGGCCAGCCAGTCGCGGGCGCTCTGTTCCGCTTCGGCGCGTGACTTGCCGCGAAACAGCGGGCCGGCCATGACGTTTTCGATCACGTTTTTCCAGGGGAAGAGCGCATCCGTCTGAAACGTGAAGCCGACACGCGGGTCGATGCCGGCAATCGGACCGCCCATCAGCCGCACTTCGCCGGCGCTCGGGCGTGCGAGGCCCGTCACAAGATTGAGCGTCGTCGACTTGCCGCAGCCGGTCGGGCCGACGACGGCGACGAATTCGCCCCGGGCGACCGTCATGTTGAAATCGCGAAGTGCTGTGAGGGATTTGCCGGTCGGCGAGACGAAACGCCGGCTGACATTGATCAGCTCGATCGCCGGGATCTGCTTATTATCCTGTTGCATGATGATACCTGAGGCGTGCTTTGGGCGCATGCACGCAATGCCCATGGACCAATCGGACGCCCGCTTACGGTTGCAGCCGAAAGCGGCGCGACGCGTTACTTGACGTTCTTGACGAATTCCGTCGTGTAGGTCTTGGAAAGGTCGATCTGCTTGCCCTTGACGTTCTTGGAGAACTCCGAGAGCACGGCAAGCACCGTCTTCGGACCATCTTCCGGCATGACACCGTCAGGCGTGAACATGCCCTTGCCCGCGTCGAGAGCCTTGACGTAGCCGTCCTTGTCGCCGACGTAGAAATCCTTCGGCATCTTGTCCGCGATCTCGGCGGCAGAATGCGTGTTGATGTACTTCAGCGTCTTGACAAAGGCATTGGCGAGCTTCTGCGCCTCTTCCTTGTGGGCGTCGACCCAGGAGGCTTCCATATAGAGCGAAGCGGCCGGATAGGTGCCGCCGAGCGCCCGACGGGTCGACTCGACCGTACGCATGTCGACGAGAACGCTCGCTTCGCCTGTCTTGATCAGGCGCGAGATCGTCGGTTCCGTTGTCATGCCGGCCTGGATCTGGTCTTGCTGCATAGCGGCGATAAAGGTGCCGCCGGCGCCGACCGGAACGGTGACGACGTCGCCGGGCTTTAGGTCGGCCTTGGAGGCCATGAAGAGGGTGAGGAAGTTGGTGGAGGAGCCGAGGCCGGTGACGCCGAGGCTTTTGCCCTTGAAGTCCGCCGGCGACTTGATCTCCGGGTGCTTGTTCGAAACCATTTCGACCTCGCCCGGCGCCTGGCTGAACTGGACGATGGATTCGACGAACTTGCCCTTGGCCTGGAGGTCAACACAGTGGTCATAGAAGCCGACGACACCCTGGACGGCGCCGGCCAGCAGCTGGTTTTCCGCATCGACGCCAGCTGCTTCGTTCAGCAGTTCGACGTCTAGACCCTCATCCTTGAAGTATCCGAGGGATTCGGCGAGCTTGGCGGGCAGATAGATCTGTTTCTCATAGCCGCCGACCATGATGGTGATCTTGTCGGCGGCGCTGGCGGCGCTCGCCGTGAATGATGCTGCAGTAAGAAGCGCGGAAAAAGCGACGGTGTGAAAAAGGTTGCGTGAAGAACGCATGGAAATCTCCTCCTGATGGTTTACCCGCATCGTCGTCTCGTCACCTTGACCGTGTCTCCTCCACGATGCAGCCCTTTCCTAAGACGTCGAAGCTTTCAACTAGCTTTCAGCCGCAGTCCAAACATCACGCCGATGCGGGTGCGCATGGGTTTTACAATAAACGCGGCTGTGAAACGGATCAGCAGATTTGCGCGCAGCGGCTGGGATGGCGATTGGTTTGGAGATGTCAGAACAGTTGCAGCTTTTTGCGCCGGCCTTAGCTGGTAAAGCTTCGCAGATCCTTGAGCAGGTTGCGATATCTTGCTTGGCTGCCGACCAGATGCTCGCGCATGGCATTGCGGGCGGCCTGATCGTCCAGCCGTTTTTCCTCCTCGACTGCTTTGGGCAATGAAAATTCGGCATTGTATTTCTGACAACCTCAACGTTGCGTCAGCCTGCCGGCAAGCCTCAGTCGGACGTCATGATCTATAGTTTTGGATGAAATCAAAATTGATCGCTATGATTATAGATGGTTGATGATGAGGAGTTTTCGATGGAGACCAAAGTTCTGACGGCCCATGTTCCATTGGCGCTTGCGCAGAAGGTCGATCAGCTCGCATCTCGGCTCGAACGTTCGCGGGGCTGGATCGTCAAGCAGGCCCTGACTGCATGGATTGACCAGGAAGAGGAGCGCCGGCGTTTGACGCTTGAGGCGTTGGCCGACGTGGATAGCGGCAACGTTGTCGATCACCAGTCTCTTCAAGCCTGGGCCAATAGTCTCGATGGCGACGCGCCGATTTCGTTGTCCCGTTGATGGAAGTCAAGTGGACGAGCAAAGCGGTCTCGGACATTGCCCGCTTGTACGACTTTCTCTCCCCCCGTCGACCGCGGCCCGAACTGTGCAAGCACTGACGGCAGCCCCCGCACGAATGCTCGAACAGCCGCGTCTTGGTGAACGGCTTTAGGAGTTAGATCCTCGTGAGGTCCGCCGCATTCTCGTTGGCCGTTATGAGCTACCCTATGAAATCCAGCAGTCGACGATCTACGTATTGCGGCTTTGGCATACGCGTGAGGATCGGTAGAAGCCCTTACAGCCGCCTTGTCGACTCCCCGCGCACGAATCTCGGCGTCAGGATGAAATCCTGCGGCGGCTCGGCGGCGGCTTCGGGGCTTGCGATCCTGGCCAGCAGGCGCTGTGCCGCCAATTGGCCGAGCTTCTGAGCATCCTGCACGACCATGGTGATGCGGGGCGTGATGACGTTGCTCCAAGGCACGTCGTCGACCATTGCCAGCGAGACGTCGTCGGGGCAGCGAAAGCCCATTTCCTGCATCACCTGCAGGGTTGCCAGCCCCGTCATGTTGTTGGCGCCGATAATGGCGGTCGGCCGGTCGCGGCGGGTGAGCAGGCGCATCGCCTGCGTATGGCCGCCGCTCCTGGTATAGCCGCCCTCGACCACGAGCGACGGGTCGACGTCGACGCCGGCGCCGGCCATCGTGTCCACGAAGCCCTTCAGGCGCTCGTCGGCGGTGTGCAGGCCGCTCGGGCCGGAGATGAAGGCAATGCGCCGATGGCCGAGTTGCAGCAGGTGCTCGGTCAGGATCGTCGTCGTCAGCGGATTGTCGGAGCCGACGAAGTCGCGCTCGGCGCCCTCCACCTTCTGGTCGAACATCACGATCGGCGTCTTGAAGTCGCGCAGGAAGGTCGCGTATTCCTCGCCGCGTCCGTTTGCCGCCAAGGCGATGCCTGCGATCTTCTGCGCCTGCAGCCGCTCCAAGAGCGCCCGTTCGAGATCGGCCCGGCCGGAGGAATCGGCGATCAGCACGAAATATCCGTGGTCGAGCGCCTGATGTTCGATCTCGCGGCGGATGTCGCCGAAGAACATGTTGCTGAGATTGGCCGACACGAAACCAATGAGCGAGCTGCGCCCCCGCGCCAGCGTCTGGGCCACGGGGTCGATGCGGTAGCCAGTCGAGGTTATCGCCTGCTGGATGCGGTCGAGCGTCTCGGCTCCGACCCGCCTCGGGCTGTTGAGCGCGAGCGAGACGGTCGAGATCGAAACCCCCGCCAGGCGCGCGACATCTCGTATGGTCGTCATTTGTGTCGAACCGGTTCTACAGCTTTCTTTTGTCAGATTTTATTCGTCTATGCAACAGAACACGGCTAAATGCATGTTCTGACGGGCAAATTCCTAAGGGATTTACGAGTTGTGAATTCTAGCTTGACAGAGGCTGGATCAAGGAGGATGTTCACTCACCGAACCGGTTCGACATGAAGTTGAGCCGGAAAAACAGGGAGGAGAATCCTGTGACGAGTTCGGAGCGCCAGCCGGAAAATTCGATGCCGGGAGCGGGTAAGCATGCCTGGTTCAGTCATGACCGCCTCGGCATGTTCATCCATTGGGGGCTTTATGCTCTTGGAGCGCGGCATGAGTGGTTGAAAAACCGCGAAGAGCTCACCGACGATCACTACCAACGCTATTTCGACAATTTCGATCCCGATCTTTACGATCCCAAGGAGTGGGCGCGCCGCGCGCGTCTCGCTGGGATGAAATATGTCGTGGTGACGACCAAGCATCACGAGGGTTTCTGCCTGTGGGACAGCAAGGTCACCGACTACAAGGCGCCGAACACGCCCTGCGGCAGGGATCTGCTGACGCCGCTCGTCGAGGCCTTCCGCGCAGAAGGATTGAAGATCGGCTTCTACTATTCGCTGCTCGACTGGCACCATCCGGATTTTCCAATCGACGTCCACCACCCCTTGCGCAATCATCCGCAAGCCGAGTCGCTGAATGCCGGCCGCAACATCGCCAATTACGCTGCCTATATGCGCGAGCAGGTGCGCGAGCTTCTGACCGACTTCGGCCGCGTCGACATCATCTGGTTCGATTTCAGCTATCCCCGCCGCGAGTATCGCGGCTTGCCCGGCAAGGGGCGCGCCGACTGGGAGAGCGAGAAGTTGCTGGAGCTGGTGCGCGAGCTGCAGCCGGAAATCATCGTCAACAACCGTCTTGATCTGCCACCGGGCAAGCTGCCCGACATCACAACGCCGGAACAATACACGCCGCGCGTGGCGCCTGCCATCGCCAGCCAGGGAGTGCTCTGGGAAGCTTGCCACACCTTCAGCGGTTCCTGGGGCTATCATCGCGACGAGGACAGCTGGAAGAGCTCGGAACAGATCATCCAGTTGCTGATCGATTCCGTTGCGCTCGGTGGCAACCTGCTGATGAATGTCGGCCCGACCGGCCGCGGCACCTTCGATGCCCGTGCCATCGCCGCGCTCGAGGTTTACCAGAACTGGATGGAGGTCAACGCACGTTCGATCTACGGCGCCGGTCCGTCCACATTTCCAGTGCCGGCCGGCTGCCGCTACACGCAGCGCGGCAACCGCCTCTATCTGCATGTCTATAACTGGCCTTATCGCCACATCCATATCGAAGGCCTCGCCGACAGGATCGCCTATGCGCAGTTCCTGCACGACGCCAGCGAGGTGCGCTGGCTCAGCCAGACGAAGGAAGTGGATTCCAATATCGGCGTGATGGTGCCGGAGGGCATGATCACACTCGAACTGCCGGTCCGGCGACCTGACGTTACCGTCCCGGTGATCGAGATCATCCTCAAGGCGTGAACTCGGTCGCATTCGCGTGTTCATTGCGTCATGGAGGGAGGAGAAACCCATGAAGGTTCTGAAGAAAACGCTTTTGCTTGCCGCAATCGGCGGCAGCCTCTTTGCTACAGCAGCATCGGCCGAGCAGATCAACCTGACCTGGCAGATGTGGAGCGGTTCCGATGCCGACACCAAGGGCTGGCAGCACCTGGCCGAAATGGTGACCGCCAAATATCCCGATATCAAGGTAACGCTGACGACGACCGGCTGGGTCGACTACTGGACCAGGCTGCCGGTGCTGGCTGCATCCGGTCAGCTCGCCGACATCGTTTCCATGCAGTCGCTGCGCATGCCGAATTTCTATTCGCTGCTCGAACCTTTGAACGACCGGATCGCGGCCGACAAGTTCGATGTCGGCGCCTTCACGACCTCTATCATCGGCGGCATGTCCGTCGACAAGCAGCTCTACGGCCTGCCCTATGACGTCGGTCCATGGGTCATCTACTATAACCAGGATGCGCTGGAAGCCGCCGGCGTTCCGCTGCCGAAGCCGGGCTGGACACTCGCCGAATTCACCGACGCCGCAAAGAAACTCACCAAGGACGGCAAATACGGTTTCGGCATCACGCCCCAGAACTATTCGGTCCTCGCCTCGGCCTGGGGCGACAAATATGTCAATGATTCAGGAGAGCTCGACCTTACCAATCAGAGCGCCATCGCCGCTGCCGACAGGGTGATCGGCTTTGCCGCAAAGGACAAGATCGCGCCGCTGGTGCCATCGAGCGCCGATGCCGGCACGGTCATCCAGGGCCGGTTCAATTCGGGCAATGTCGCCATGTATATCGATGGTCCCTGGTCGATCATCGGCATGAAGGACAAAGCCAAGTTCAAGATCGGCCTCACCACCCTGCCGCGCGAGAATGACAAGGACCTTGCCGCCGTCACGGCCGGCTCCGGTTTCGGCATTGCCACGACGAGCAAGAACAAGGATGCGGCCTGGAAGGCGATCCAGGTGCTGACCAGTCCCGAGGCGCTGCAATATCTCGCCGAACAGGGCCGCGCGCTCCCGGCCCGCAGGGCGTCGCAATCCTCCTGGTATAAGGTGGCGGCCAAGGACATCACCAATGGCGGCGAGGCGCTCGATTATTCGCTGGCCCATTCGGTGCCCTATGCGATCACCAACAATTGGGCGGCGGTGGAAAACCTGTTCAACCAGTATTTTCCGCCCGCCTTTGGCGGCAGCGCCGACGCCAAGCAGACGATGGAAACCATCCAGAGCCTTGCGCAGCAATAGAGCGTGTCGCGCTAGAGCTCGGCGGCGGGAGCTGCCGCGCATGGAGGAAAAGATGTCGGAAAGCGCCGTTGCCGAAATCGGCCTGCGACCCGCTCAGCCCAGGCGCTTCCTGAAGCCCGAGACGCAGACGGCCATGCTGTTCCTGCTGCCGAGTTTCCTTGGCTTCATGATCTTCATGGCGCTGCCGATCCTGGCGTCGCTGGCGCTGTCCTTCACCAACTGGCAGCTGCTGACGACGCCGTCCTTCGTCGGCTTTCAGAACTATATCAAGCTCTTCACCGTCGATCCCGCCTTCTACACGATATTGGGCAATACGCTGTTCTTCGCCGTCGAATATCTGGCCCTGAATATCATCGTGTCGCTGACGCTGGCGGTCTGGATATCGAGCCTCAAGCGCGGCAAGGCGATCTTCCGGGTGATCTTCTTCCTGCCGACCTTTACCCCGACGATCGCAGCCTCCGTGGTGTGGCTGCTGATCTTTACGCCGGACGGGCTCGCCGACAGCGTCATCCGGTGGCTCGGCCTCGGCCTGCCGAATTTTCTGCTGAGTTCCAGCTGGGCGATGCAGGCGGTCGTGCTCGTCACGCTCTGGGCCAATGTCGGCTACAACGTGGTGATGTTCAACGCTGCGCTCGACCTGGTGCCGAAACACTATCTCGAAGCGGCGATGATCGACGGGGCGGGTCCGTGGCGGCGCTTCTGGCGCATCCGCCTGCCGCTCATCTCGCCGACGGTGTTCTTCGCCACCGTCATGACGGCCATTACATCGCTCCAGGTCTTCGACGAGATTTTCGCCATGACGCGCGGCGGCCCGGGCTCGGCGACGGCGACCCTCGGCTTCGCCATCTACCAGAAGGGCTTCACCAATTTCCAGATGGGTTATGCCTCGGCGCTTGCCTGGGTGATGTTCGTCATGATCATGGGCCTCACCATCCTGCAGTTCCACATGCAGCGCAAATGGGTGCATTATGACGACTGAAGCGACCTCACGGCATCCGCATTCCCAATCCCAGAGCCGGCATCGCATCCTGCGGCGGATCGGCACCTTCATCAGCTATGCAGGCCTGTCGCTGATCGCGCTGCTCTTCCTCTTCCCCTTCTTCTGGATGGTATCGAACGCGGTGCGCTCCAATACCGAGGTGCTGGCCGTGCCGGTCCGCATCCTGCCGGAGGAATATCAGTGGGGCAATTTCGTCGAGGCGCTGGTTTCGCTGCCCTTCGGCACGTTCCTGATGAATTCCTTCATTGTCGCCTGCGGCGTGAGCGCGATCGTACTCGTGGTTTCCTGCCTTTCCGCCTATGCGTTTGCACGCTTGCGGTTCCCCGGACGGGAAGTGCTGCTGCTCACCTATCTCAGCACTCTGATGATCCCGCAGGTGATGCTGGTCATCCCGCTCTTTCTCGTCGTCAGCAAGCTCGGCTGGATCAACACCTATCACGGCATGATTCTGCCGGTCGCCTTCTCGTCTTTCGGCACCTTCCTGCTGCGGCAGTTCATCCTCGGCATTCCCAAGGATCTCGACGAGGCGGCGATGATGGACGGGGCGTCGCGCCTGCGCATCCTGATCACGGTCATCGTGCCGCTCGCCATGCCGGCGATCGGCCTGCTCTCGCTCTTCACCTTCATCGCGCAGTGGAAGAGCTTCCTTTGGCCGCTGATCGCCACCAGCGGCCTCGACAAGGCAACGCTGCCGCTCGGGCTCACTCTGTTCCAGACGCAGCAGGGCACCTCCTGGAACTACATCATGGCCGGCGCGACGATATCCATGGTTCCGGGCGTCGTTCTCGCGATCGTGCTGCAGAGGGTGATCTACAGGGGCATCACCGTCGGCTCCGGCTTCGGCGGGCGCTGAAGTGAAAACAATGACTTGATGCCGTCGCATCAAGTTCGGCTTGATCCGCCCAAGTCCAGCCGCTTGGCGACTTAAGATCGTGCGTTAATTTCTCGCTTCGGGGCGAAAAGTAAAATTTAACCAAGATTTGAAATAACGCATTCCAAATCCGGATTGCGCAGGGGAATTCATGAAGACGGCTACGCTTGCATCCATCGCCCTGGCGATGTCGGTCACTGTTGCGAATGCGCAGACGATCGGCGTTTCGATGTCCGATCTCGACAAATTCAGGACGGCGCTTCTCAACGGCGTCGTCAATCACGGCGAGACGATCTCCGGCCTCAAGCTCGTCACCGAAAACGCCAAGGGTGATAACGAGCTGCAGAAGAAGCAGGTCCAGAAGCTCATTGCCGACAAGGTCGATGCGATCATCCTGGCCGTTTCCGACGGCGACCTCGGGCCGCAGATGACCAAGATGGCGGCAGATGCCGGCATCCCGCTTGTCTACATCAACAACGTCCCCTCCAACCTGCTCGATCTCCCCGAAAATCAGGTGGTGGTCGCCTCCAATGAGAAGGAATCCGGCACGCTGGAGACGAAGCAGGTCTGCACGCTTCTGAAGGGCAAGGGCCGCGTCGTCGTGCTGATGGGCGAGCCCTTCCACGCAGCCGCCCGCGCCCGCACCCAGGACATATCGGACGTCATCGCAACGCCTGAGTGCAAGGGTCTTGAGATCGTCGAGCGGCAGGCGGCCTATTGGTCGCGCGATTATGCCGACCAGCAGATGCAGGAATGGCTTTCGGCGGGCGTCAAGTTCGACGCCGTGATCGCCAACAATGACGAGATGGCGCTCGGCGCGATCCGCGCCATGAAGAAGGCCGGCATGCCGATGAAGGATGTCGTTGTCGCCGGCGTCGACGCGACCGACGATGCGCTAGCCGCGATGGTGGCCGGCGATCTCGACGTGACCATTCTCCAGAGCGCTGTCGGACAAGGTGCCGCGGCGGTCGACGCCGCCGTGAAGCTCGTCAACAAGGAGAAGGTGCCGCGCGAAAACAACGTTCCCTTCGAACTCGTCACACCTGAGAACATCTCCACATACCTGCCGAAGAGCCAGTGAGCATAAGAGGCCTATAATGTTGCATTTCTGGAATAAATTCGGCATCCGAGCGCAGATCGCTTCCGGCTTCGTGCCGTTGATCCTTCTGATGAGCCTGCTCACCGTCAGCGCGATCTCCGGCATGAACGGGCTTGCCGCCATCTTCGCCTCCTATCGCGCCACGGCAGGCCAGAGCCTCGCCATCTCGGACTACAGCGACCAGCTGCACGAGATCCAGATGTCGGCCGAAGCCTTCCGCTCGACGCCGACGCAGGCTGTTGTCGACAGTTTCCGTGCCGGCGTGAAGGCTTTCGAGGCGGACGATCCGCGTTTTGTCGGCAATAAGGAGCTGCAGTCCGGCCTTGCGATGATCCGCCAGGATATCGCTGCCTACGGCAAGGCCTTCGAACAGATCGTCACCCTTCAGGCCCGGCGCGACCTGCTGATCTCAAAGGTCACCGAATTCGGCCCTTGGACCAGCATCGCGCTCAACGACGTCATGCGCAGCGCCTGGCGCCAGAACGATGTCGCCCTGCTGCACATGACGGCAGAAACGCTGGAAGCCCTGAACCGCAGCCTCTATTTCTCCGAGCGCTTCGTGCATTCGGACGATTTTGCCGCCTATGACACGGCGCAGGCAGCGCTTGTCCAGGCGGTGGCGCTGAATGACGCCGCCGCCAAGGCTGCCAAGAACGAGCTGCAGAAGAAGCGTTTGATGGGCGCCGGCCAGCTCATGCAGAATTACACCGCGCGCCTCGGCGACATGAAGGAGGTGCTGCAGACCTCCGGCAATACCCGCCAGACGCAGCTCAACGTTTTGGCGCCGAAGATCGCAGGCGAGTTCAAGGACCTGCAGGCGACCGTGACAGGCGCGCAGAAGAACCTGGATGGCTCGGTCGAAGCAACGGTTGCCTCGGCCACCAGCACGACGCTTGTCATCAGCGGCCTGTTGATCGTCATCGGCCTCGTGCTTTCCTATTTCGTCGGTCGCCTGATTTCCTCAGCGGTGCGCGGCATCGCACAGTCCATGGAACAGCTTGCCCGCGGCGACGATGCCATCGTGATCACGGGCGTCGAGCACCGGCACGAACTCGGCGCCATGGCGCGTTCGCTGAAGGTGTTCCAGGAGACCGGCCGCGCCAAGCTGATCGCCGAAGCCAATGCCGAGCGAGCGCGTCTGGCGGCCGAAGAAGAGCGGCTGCGCCAGGAAGCCGAGCGTCTCAGCGATGCGCAGGTGATGGAACATGCCTTCCACCAGATTTCGATTGGGCTTGATGCGCTCTCGAAGGGGGATCTCTCGGTCCGCGTCGGTGAAGTCGACCATCGCTATGTCCGAATCCGTGATCACTTCAACAGCTCGGTCGCGAGCCTTGAAGAAGCGGTCGACTCGGTCATCCGCGCGGTCACCACCATCCGCTCCGGCCTTGCCGAAATCTCCACCGCTTCCAACGATCTTGCCCGCCGCACAGAGCAGCAGGCGGCTTCGCTGGAGGAAACCGTTGCAGCGCTCGGCGACGTCACCCGCGGCGTCAACGGAACGGCCGAGGGCGCCAGCCGCGCCCAGGCGGTAGTGGCAACCGCCCGCACCAACGCTGAAAAGGGCGGCGAGATCGTCTCCCGCGCCATCGCTGCGATGACGGAAATCCAGAATTCGTCGTCGAAGATCGGCAACATCATCAGCGTCATCGATGAGATCGCCTTCCAGACCAACCTGCTGGCGCTGAATGCCGGCGTCGAGGCTGCGCGAGCCGGTGAAGCGGGCAAAGGCTTTGCCGTCGTCGCTCAGGAAGTGCGCGAGCTCGCGCAGCGTTCGGCCAATGCGGCAAGGGAGATCAAGGAACTGATCTCCACCTCGTCGATGCAGGTCAAGACAGGCGTCGATCTCGTCGGCGAATCCGGCGTCTCGCTCGAACAGATCGTCGAGCAGGTGACCGCGATGAATGCGACCGTCGCTGAGATCGCGGTGGCCGCCCGCGAGCAGGCCACCAGCCTGCGCGAGGTTTCGGCCGCCGGCGACCAGATGGACAAGGTCACGCAGCAGAACGCCGCGATGGTCGAAGAGACCACGGCCGCGGCCCAGAGCCTGACGCAGGAAACCGAGAGCCTTGCCGAATTGCTGCGGCGGTTCAGGACGCGCGGCGGCCGGGCGACAGAGCATCGGCACTACGCAATGGCGTCCTGACCGTCCGTCTGCACGAACGCTTGACCTTTCCCGCCGGAGCAAACCGGCGGGAAAGGGTGAAGTTCATGGAAAGGCGAAAACTCAAGCTGACTTAAGGTCATGATCGTGAAGACGGCGCTGGGTTAGGCGACGCAGATGTCTGCGACCGCGACCTTCTGGAAGAGGTGCGGTGACGCGATTGCCGACGACGGATAGGCTGAGCTCTTGGCTCTGAACTCGGGATGGATAAAGGCGGCCCGGAAATGCGCGTTCGATTCCCAGACGGCGTAATTGAAGTAGGTCGGGTTTTCGCCGACTGCGCGATGCAGCTGCGTGGAGATGAAGCCGGGCTGGCGCTTCATGAAGGCGGCGTCGGCCTGCCAGACCTCGAGGAATCTGGGCTCGTCCGCCTTGTCGAGAGTGAAAAGATTGATGAGCACGACCGGGGAGGCTTCGAGCTCGATTTGCCGGTTTATCGGGAAGGCGGGGTCCATCGGACGAATGTGTGACATTCCTTGCTCCATTCTATAGGGTTCTATGGTGTCAATTCGACATGATGGAACATAATTTGTTGACACTATGATGTCAAATAAACTGCATGGTGCCAAATGGCTGAAGCCGAACGAACCGCCGCTGGATCTGCGTTGACCGCTCTCGTCCTTGACCTGTTCAGACTGAACAACCGGATGCTGACATCAGGAGACAAGCTCGTCGCCAGTCTCGGGCTGACGAGTGCGCGCTGGCATGTTCTCGGCACCATCGCAGCCTCGGAACGTCCGCAGCCAGTCGCCTGGCTTGCGCGCGACATGGGAGCCAACCGCCAGAACGTGCAGCGCATCGTCAACGATCTGGAGAAGGAGGGGCTCGTCGCCTTTGCAGCCAACCCCCATCACCGGCGGGCGCAGCTCGTCGTGCTGACGGAAAAGGGACGAGACACCCAGAAGGCGGCCATGCGCCTCCAAGCTCCATGGGCGAGTGGTCTCGCTGACGGCCTCGAGGTTGTGGAGATCGAGACGACGCACCGCGTCATTAAAACGCTTCTTCACAAGTTGGAAGGAGGCGAAGAGGTTGGTGAAGAGGCCTAAGGTCGGTCCGCGGCAGGCTGTGTGCCCGACGTGGCTTCAGTGGCTTCCGGGTACCGCGCTATGCGGTGCGCCCGCGATGCTCCGGCGAACGTGGCGAACGGCGGTCCAGACGGCGAAGAGCACCAAAGGGATGGCTGCGAGGACGGCGAGCTTGGCCAGATGAGGGTCGACGCCTAGTTCGGAAATGCTTTCGAGACAGATCTTGGCAAGGCCGACGGTGTAATAGGTGATGGCAATGACCGAGAAGCCTTCGACCGCCTGCTGGATATGCACCTGGATGCGCGCCCTCTCTTCCATGGAGGTGAGCAGAGAAGCATTCTGATCCTCGAGCTGAACCTGTACGGTGGTTCTGAGCAGATCGCCGGCGAGACTGACCCGTTCGGCGAGCTCATCGAGGCGGCGCTCTGCGGCATGCACGGAACGGACGGCCGGCTGAAAGCGCCGTCCGATGAAGGTGCCGATCCGCTGGCGCTGCTCGACGCGTTCCTCGCGCAGCTCCGAGACCCGGCTGGCGACGATCTCGGCATAGGCTTTCGTCGCTCCGAAGCGATGGCGCGCCAGCGCAGAGAAGTTGAGGACGTCGGAAGAGAGCCTTGTCACTTCGGAAAGCAGCGCCTTGTCAACTTTTACGGCGCTTTGCATGTGCGTGATCAGGAGATCGAGGCGCCGGTCGAAGGCCGAGAGCTGGGAGATCGTCTCGCGCGCCATCGGCATCGCCAGCATCGCCATCATCCTGTATGTCTCGATTTCGAGGACGCGCCGGACCATGCGGCCGGTGCGATAGGCGTTGAGATTGCGGTTGAAGAACAGGAATTCGACGAAACCGCTGTCGCTGAGGCGGAAATTCGAATGTACTTCGGCATCGCCGCCGCCGACCTTGGAGGCGACATAGTCGAGCATGGGTTTTTCGAGAGCCAGTCCGTCCTTCTCGTCGCGCACCAGCACCCGGACGGCGGCGATCACCTTTCCGTTGATCCTGTCGCAGCAGGCCCTGAAAGCCTCGGGCGGATGACTACCGGGCGCAGAGGCTGCAGGTGTGACGAAGGTGAGGGTGAGGAACTCGGTATGCGCCTCCCATTTCAGCCGGCCGTCGCCGAAGCGGCCGATGCCGTGGTTGCCTCCGAGAGTGGTCGAGACGTCCTTCAATCCCGGCAGGGAAACCGGCAGCGGAGGCGAGCCGTTGTCGCCGACGATGGCGACATGCCAGACATCGGTGTCGCCATCGAAGTATAGCGACGGCCGCGCATGCAGTTCGTCATGCAACTCCCTGCGCAGCGGATGCTCGGAACCGATCGGCATGGGAATGCACCTCTAGATGGTAGACGGATCGACGGCTGACGTGACCGGGATTGCCGGCGTTTTGAACTGACTACCAGGCCTATAGCCTCTCTCACGGCACGTGTCACGACGACTTCTCCGCCGAATGTGTAAGACTACCTGAATATACTTGATCGGGCGGCAATACTCTGGAAGTTGCTCCACTGTACGGTAACGGCGGTGCGGCGCGATTGCCGGCGACAATCCGATCTCTTTCGCGATCAACGGATCGGGCGGAAGGATCAGCCGAAGCATGGCCAAAAAACGATCAGCCACGGCCCGTTGCGAGGTCGTGGCTGATGCGGCGCGCAATCTGTGGGAGACAGGCGCGGCCGGTTACTTGTTGGCGGCGAGCGTCACGTTGATCTTGTCGACGTCTGCGCTCATCGCCTTGAAAGTGTCTTCGAGAGAAAGCTCGCCGACGATCAGCTGGCTCATCCGCTGGACGATCAGCTGATAGATGGCGCCCGATCCCTTGAGGCGTTCCAGATCGCGGGCGGCCTGCGGCGCGCTGTCGCGGGCCGCGAGAAAGACGGCCATGGCTTCCTTGGCGTTCTTGCTGTCGAGCTTGTACTGCGGATCCTTGATGTCGGCGCCGGTCAGGATGACGTAATTTTCGGCGATTTCACGCTGCACCTTTTCAGAGCCGAGGAACTCGATGAACGAGGCGACGGCCTGCGGATACTTGGTGCGCTTGAAGCCGACGATTGCCGTGCCGCCGGGCATTGCATAGCAGCCGGCATCGCCGCAAGGCGCGCTGATCGCCGTCCACTCGAAGCCGTCGCCGATCTTCTTCTGGAACGGATTGACCATCCAGTTGCCGGCCAGATAGGTCACGACATTGCCATTGACGAATTCGTCACCCATGTTCTTGTACTGGGTTCCGCCGGCCGCACCCCACATTTCCTTGGGGAAGGAGCCGTCCTTCGTCCAGTTGTAGAGATCGGTGATATAGCGCTTGGCGGCATCGTCGGGGAATGAGAACTTGCCGTCCTTGACGTAGTTCGAGCCGTAGGAGAAGGCAGCACCCGAGAAGCGGTGGCCGGAGCGGTCCATCGTGAAGGGAATCTGGGCGCCGGTCGCCTTGGCGACGCGCGCGGAAGCCTCGACGATTTCCTTCAGCGTGGCGGTTGGCTTCGGAAGCGGTTCATTCGCCTGTTCGAAGAGCGTCTTGTTGACGAAGGGCAGGTTGAAGGTCTGTGACGCGACGTAGCCGTTGATCGAATTCGGATCGTTGACGCCGGGGAAGCGAAGCGTGTTCAGGCTGTCGCCGTGCAGCTTGGCGAAGCCGTCCGGATCCTTCATCAGCGGGCGCATGTCGAGGTAATAGGGCGCCAGCTGCCAATCGGTGATCTTGGCAACGTCGGGCCCTTCGCCGATGGCAAGCTGCACCGGCAGCTGTTTGGCGACGGCATCATAGCCCGACGAAACGAAATTCACCTTGATGTCGGGATGCGCCGCCTCGAATTCCTTGCTCAGTGCTTCCATCCGCTCGACGTAAGCCTGGTCGTCGTCGGTGAAGAGAAAGGTGATCGTCTGGGTTTCCGCCATGGCGACGCTCGACCAGACGAAGGAAACGGTGGCCAGCGCCAGTGCGAAAGCCCCTAAGAGATAGGTTTTCATTTTCATCCTCCCATGAAAACATTTTCATCAATCGCGGCCTCGGCCATCGATATGTGAATTTCATATACTTGACATTCCTCCCGTCAAGCTATTTTCTGGCACTGCTGCGATGTTTTGAGCATTTCTTGAAGGCGCCGCACACAAATGAAGTAATGAAAATGTTTTCATAAGATTGCGGAGGAGGCGATCTGTGCAGGCGGAAAGCGTCAAGCAACCCGACGACATGGCGCCAGCCTATGGCGTTGCCAAAGGCGAGACGATAACGGCATGGGCCGTGTCCGGCCTCATCGCCGACTATTTTCCCGGCGAGCCGGCTCCTGCCGAAGATCGCGTGAACTATCGCTTCATCAACGGTTTCGTCGATGTCGGCGACCTGCCTTGCCGGAAGGCCTTCTGGTCGACCATGGTGGGGCGGCCGCTTCTGCCCGACACGTCCTGGCCGACCACAAGCCTTTATCTCCCCGGCTCGAACCGCCGCGTCGAGTTCACCAGCTTCTGGCATGTGCCGACGCATGTCAGGAAATGGCTGAAGGGCACGTTCAGGACAGAGGCACCGCGCACGCTCAATCTGGCGCTGAAGACCTGCGGCGGGGTGCGCATATGGGTGAACGGGCAGGAGGCGGTGCGCTTCGAGCCCTTTAAGCGCAATGTCGAGAGCGCGACTGAGATCAGCTTGCAGCTCGAAGCCGGCGACAACGAGGTTCTCGTCCACACCGAAGATCTTGCCGAGCGCGACACGACCTGGTTCTTCGAACTTGAAATACTGGATGAGGAACCACTCACGGTGCTGCTGCCGGTGGCACTCGACCAGGATGAGGTTCGCGAGCTGGAGGGCCTTGTGCGCGGCGTTCGCCCGGCCCAGGACGTCTTCGTCAATCAGCCTCTGGAAATCATCTTCGACACCGCGCCCGAGCGCGACCTGCCGGTGGAGATCAAGGTCGTCGGCCATGGTCACGAACGGCCGCTCCTCGCCCATGTGCATTTGACCCTGCATGCGCAGCAGAACCGGTTGATCGCCGAGGATGTCTGCGCCATTGCGGACGGTTATCACGGCATTCACATGACGATCGGCTCCGGACCGGGCTCGGTCACCCGCGTCATCGACGCTGCCTTCATGAGCGCCATTTCTCCATTGCCGGCCGAGGCATCGCTTTCCGCCCGCAAACGCCAGGCGCTGGAATACAGCGCCCGCTTCGGCGCCAACCGCGCCGGTCGTCTCATCGCGATGATGGAAACCGGCTACGAAGACCGGGAGAGCTTCGAGCGCATCGTCGATGCCACGCTTGCCTCCATCGATGCGCGTGAGGACTGTTCGGATTTCATCATGGTGCCGCTGCTCTGGCTGCTCGGCGCCTACGGCGACCGGATGTCCAAGGCGACGGTCGACCGCATCCGCCATTCCGTTCTCACCTATCGCTACTGGGTCGACGAGCCGGGCAATGACGCGATGTGGTTCTGGAGCGAGAACCATGTGCTCTGCTTCCACACCAGCCAGCTTCTGGCCGGGCTTCTTCTGCCCGACGAGGTCTTTTCCGCTTCGGGCCGAACCGGGCGGCAGCAGGCGGCGCTCGCCGTCGAGCGCCTCGGGCGCTGGTTCGACAGCGTCGAAGCCCATGGTCTCGCGGAGTGGAACTCGGCCGCCTATTACCCGATCGATTTCATCGGGCTGCTGGCGCTCGAGGGCTGGGCCGAGAGCGGGATTGCCGACCGCGCTCGCGGCCAGATCGATCTCATCTTCCGCATGATCGCCCTTCACACGCTCGCCGGCGTTCCCGCGGGATCGCAGGGCCGTGCCTACGACAAGGAACTGCGCGCCGGCCCGCTGACGGAGTTGGCGCCCTTCGCCCAGGTCGCCTTCGGAACGGGCTGGCTGAACAACGGTGTGGCTGCTTTGACCATGTTCTGCGCCGGCGATTATGAGCCGCCGGCCGATCTTGCCGAGCTTGCCGCACTTCCGCGAGGACGAAGCGTCGAGGCGCGCTATAGCCAGGGGCTCGAGAGCGGAAAGCTCGTGCTGTTCAAGAACGAGGCCGCGCAGCTTTCGACGGTGGTCGACCACAAGACCGGCCGCAAGGGGCATCAGCAGCATGTTCTCGACATCAGGCTGGCCGGCCACCCGATGGCAAGGCTCTGGGTCAACCATCCCGGTGAAGACGATCCCTGGGGCAATCAAAGACCGTCCTATTGGGCCGGCAATGGCATCCTGCCGCGCGTCGCCCAGCATCGCGACGTCGCCCTTTTGATCGAAGATACGCGTGACGCGCGGCATGCCTGGACGCACGCCTATGTCGGCCACGACGGTCTCGACGATCTCATCATTGAAGGCAAGTGGCTGGTCGCCCGATCGGGCAGGGGATTTGCCGCCCTCTGGGCCTCGAACGGCCTGGAACTGATCACCGATGGCCCGACCGCCGATCGGGAGGTGCGCTCGTACGGACCGCTCTGCGGCTGGGGAGCCATCATATCATCCGGCAATGACGAAGCCTTCAAGGCTTTCATCGAGCGTCTGTGCCAAACGACGGTTTCATTCGATCCCACGCTTCGGCGTCTTTCCCTGACGCCGCCGGGCGGGCCGGCGATCGCTCTTTCCTATGCCGGCGGTCTTTCGATCGCCGGTAAGCCCCGGCCGTTCACGCATGATCAGCCAGATCCGATCCTCACCGACGATAGCGCCGCGTCCCAAGCCCGCACTGACGGGCCCTTCTACTCCTGAAACATAGGTTTCCAGCATGAACACAGCATCTGCCGACATCGCCGCCCTCCAGACGACGATCGATCGCGTGGCGACGGCTTTCAGCCGGCTCAAGGGCATCAAGGAAGGTCTCGTGACGGACAGTGCCGCCTCCGGCATCCAGTTCGACGAATGGGACTGGGAAGTTGGCGTCGGCCTTTATGGATTCCTCCGGCGTGCGATTTCCGCCAATGACCAGAAAGCGCTCGAGGAGCTCGTCACCTGGTACAGCGCCCAGATCGAACGCGGTATTCCGCCACGCCAGATCAACAGCACGGCGCCGATGCTGCCGCTCGCGATCCTCGTCCAGCACGTCGACCGTCCGGATTTCCGCGCCCTCGTCGAAGACTGGGCCGAATGGCTGATCAAGGAATTGCCGAAGACCGAGGATGGCGGCTTCCAGCACGTCGTCAAGGAGCGTCTCAACGACGGCGAATTGTGGGACGACACACTGTTCATGGCCTGCCTCTTCCTTGCCCAGGCCGGCGTCCTCTGCGAGCGCAATGACTGGATCGACGAGGCCGTCTATCAGTTCATCATCCACACCCGCTATCTCTCCGATCCGGTGAGCGGCCTCTGGTATCACGGCTGGACCTTCAACGGCCGGCACAACTTCGCCAACGCCTTCTGGGCGCGGGGCAATGCCTGGATCACCGTTGCGATCCCCGAGCTCTTCGATCTCGTGCCGACGCTCGGCGAGAAGGATCGGCGTTTCCTCTCGAACGTCCTCGTCAGCCAGGTGCGGTCCCTGAAGGCCTATCAGCGGCCTGATGGCATGTTCACTACGCTTCTGGACGATCCGTCCTCGCCGCTCGAAACCTCGGCAACGGCGGGTATTGCCTATGGCATATTGCGCGCCATCGATGCCGGCATTCTCGACAAGAGCGACAAGGTCTATGCAGAGCGTGCGCTCACGGCCGTGCTGGCACAGATCGATGACGAAGGTGTCGTCCACGGCGTTTCGGACGGGACGCCCATGGGCCACGATCTCGATTTCTACCGGCGCATCCCGAACCTGCCGACGCCTTACGGCCAGGCGCTGACCATGCTGCTTCTGACCGAAGTCTTTATCGAGAGTGGCCGCCGCCAATGAGTGCTCCTTCCTTCGTCGCGATTGAGGCGCTCGACAGCGACAATACCGACCGTCTGCAGGCGGCGATCGACCGTCTGTCGGCTTCCGGCGGCGGGCGCCTGGAACTCCTGGCGGGCATCCACCTCTGCAGGGGGCTCCGGCTGCGATCCGGCGTCGATCTGCACCTGGCCGCCGGTGCGATCCTGCGTCCCATTCCCGATTATGCCGCTTATGCGCATACGACGGTTTCGGTGATCGCGGAAAAGTCGGATCGCGGCATGATCGTGGCGAGCGATGCGCGGCGGATCAGCCTGACCGGAAAAGGACGCATCGAAGCCGGTTGCGAGAACTTCATCATTGGCGACGACGAGACGGTGGGAACCTTCATTCCTGCCGAATTCCGTCCTCGCGTCGTCGTCTTCGAAGGCTGCGACGAGGTCGAGATCAGTTCCGTCACCATCAGCCGTTCGCCGATGTGGACGCTGCATTTCGTCGATTGCACCGATGTTGCGGTCCGAAACGTCACCATCGAAAACGACCGCCGCCTTCCCAACACGGATGGCATCGTGCTCGACGCCTGCCGCGGCGCCGTCATCGAGGATTGCCGGATATCGACCGCTGACGACGGCATATGCCTGAAGACCAGCATCGGCCCTGAAGGTGTAGCCATCGGCCGGTGCGAGAACATTCTCGTGCGCCGCTGCTCCGTTCAGAGCTTGAGCTGCGCGCTGAAGATCGGCACGGAAACACATGGCGACGTCACCAATGTGCTGTTCGAGGATTGCAGCGTCTCGTCGTCCAACCGGGCGCTCGGCATATTCTCCCGCGACGGCGGCCGGATCTCGAATGTGAGGTTTTCCAGGATGACGGTAGAGTGTCGCGAAACGCCGGACGGTTTCTGGGGCTCGGGGGAGACGCTGACCATCAATGTCGTCGACCGAATCGCCGAACGCCCCGCAGGCGCCATCGAAAACCTCATAGTCGAAGATGTGACCGGCCGCATGGAAGGGGCGATCACCATCATTGCCGCCGCGCAGTCAGGCATCCGGAACGTGTCGCTGGCGCGTATTGCCGTCGACCAGCAGCCCGGGCAGCTCGGCACGGGGCGGACCTACGACCTGCGCCCGACGAATGCCGACCTCGCGCCGAAGGCGGGTGGCGGCGGTCGCGCCAATGCCTGGACCCGCGGCTCCGACGGGCGAGTGATCGGCCTGCAGGACTATCCCGGCGGAATGCCGGCCGTCTACGTGGCCGATGTCGCCGGGATCTTGATGAAAGAGGTGCGGATCACGAGGCCGACACCATTGCCGCAAGGCTGGAACGAAAACGACGTCGTCTTCGAAACGGCGGCACCTGATGGGAGTGGGGCATGGCAGAACTGAAACTTTCGACCGTCAACAAGTCGTATGGCTCCGTGAAAGTCCTGCATGACGTCGAACTCGACATCAAGAACGGCGAGTTCGTCGTCTTCGTCGGTCCGTCGGGCTGCGGCAAGTCAACCCTTTTGCGGATCATTGCGGGCCTTGAGGAGGTGACCTCGGGCGCAATCGCGATCGGTGGACGCGACGTCAGCGCGCTGTCGCCGGCCGAGCGTAAAATCGCGATGGTCTTCCAGTCCTATGCGCTCTATCCGCATATGAGTGTACGCAAGAATCTGGCTTTCGGCCTGGAAAATCTGAAGTTCAAGCGGGCAGATATCGAGGCGCGCATTGCCGAGGCGGCCAGGATGCTGGCGATCGAACCCTATCTCGACCGGCGTCCGAAGCAGCTTTCCGGCGGCCAGCGCCAGCGTGTAGCGATCGGCCGGGCGATTGTACGCGAGCCCGACATCTTCCTCTTCGACGAACCGCTGTCGAACCTCGATGCGGCGCTGCGTGTCCAGACCCGGGCCGAGATCACCAAGCTCCATCGCGACATCAAGACGACGATGATCTACGTCACCCACGACCAGGTCGAGGCGATGACCATGGCCGACAAGATCGTCGTTTTGCGCGCCGGTCGGGTCGAGCAGGTCGGCGCACCGCTGGAGCTCTTCGATCATCCGCGCAACCTCTTCGTCGCCGGATTCCTCGGTTCGCCGCGCATGAACATCATCAAGGGCAAGGTCTTGGGCGTCGGCGAAAGCGGCGTCGTCGTCGATGTCGGCAACGGCGGCACGATCGTCAGCAATGTCGATCCCGCCGGCATTGCGGTCGGTCAGTCGGTTGTTGCCGGTATCCGGCCCGCGCATTTCTCCCACTCCAGCGAGCGGGGCCTCCCATTGGTCGTGCAGTATCATGAGGGGCTCGGGACCGAGACCTATGTCTATGGCAACCTCGCCGGTCAAGACGATCAGATCATCATCCATGAAGCCGGCCATTTCGCGCCGGTTTCGGGCGACCGGATCATGATCGATGCCGATCCGGCCCGCGTTCATCTGTTCGATCCCGAAAGCGGCTTGGCCTTTGGCAGGCGGTCCGGGCAGGGGAGGCGCTAAAATGGCAGAACTCACAGCCGGTACATTGCTGTCTCAGACAGGCGAAACGGCGATGAGGGTGGTCGAGGCGCCGATGACTGCGATCGAGCGTCTGTTCGGCCGCAAGCGGATGCCATGGTTGTTCCTGGCGCCGAACCTCATCCTGTTCGCCATCTTCACCTTCCTTCCCATCGCGATCGCGGTCGGCTACGCCTTCACCGGCGGCACCAATCTGTTCGTTTCGGAGCGGCCGTTCGTCGGTCTTGACAACTTCCGTACCCTGCTGACCTGCGGCAATTATCTGCAGCCGGGAACCTGTCAGGAATCGCTGTTCTGGACGGCGGTGTGGAACACAGTTTGGTTCGTGGCCTGCAATGTCGTCGCCACGCTACTGGTGGCGCTGATCACGGCGCTGATCCTTAACAGGGCGATCGTCGCGCGTGGCTTCTTCCGGGCGATGTTCTTCTATCCCGTTCTGCTGTCTCCCGTCGTCATCGGCCTGATCTGGAAGTGGTTTCTCGATCGCAACGGGCTGCTGAACGCCTTCTTTCAGATGCTTGGCGTTCCCCCTGAGATCTTCCTGCTTGATGTCGGTTGGTCGCGCTTTTTCGTCGTGGTCGTGTCGGTCTGGTTCCATATGGGCTTTTACACGCTGATCCTGCTCGCCGGCCTCCAGGCGATCCCGAAAGATCTCTACGAGGCCGCGTCCATCGATGCCGCTTCGCCGCGCCGCACACTGTTCAGGATCACGCTTCCGCTTCTTGCTCCGAACCTGCTTGTCGTATTCATCCTTCTGATGATCAAGTCGGTGCAGATCTTTGACGAAGCCTGGGTTCTGACCAATGGCGGCGGTCCGGGCACGGCCAACAGCTTCATCGTCCAATATATCTACCAGATGGCTTTCGGCAGCGATCTCCGTCTCTTCGGGCTTGCGTCGGCCGCATCGGTTCTCATGGGACTGGTGCTTCTGGTTCTCACCCTCATACAGCTGCGCTTGGGCAAGCGAATGGAGTCCTGAGATGAACCCGATCAGTTTTCTCTCACGCACACGCCGGGCCGGACGCATCGATATCACCGATATTTTGTCATGGGTCTGGCTGATCGGCGGAACACTCGTCGTGCTCATCCCCGTCGTCTGGGCGGGCCTCTCCTCGCTGAAGCCGGCGGCCGAGATCACCCGCTTTCCGCCGTCGCTTCTTCCGCGGGCCGCCGTGGAGCAGACCGTGCCCGGATTCGACAAGCCGCTCAGCCTTTGGAACGTCACGATTGACGGCCAGCAGCGTGAAATGGCGATGATCAGGCGCATCGGTCTCAAGGCGCAGATGGTCGATCCTGCAAATCCGGGACAACCCGTCAGCGTTGACGTGAAGGGGATCACGCCGGTCCAGCATCTGACCGTTGCCACCGAGAACTACACCGATCCTCTGACGCGCTTCAACTTCCTGACCTTCCTGAAGAACTCGGTCTTCGTCACTGTGGTTGCCACGCTGCTGACGCTTATCGTCAACGCCATGGCTGCCTTTGCGCTGTCGAAATACAAGTTTCGGGGCGATACGACTGTGTTCGTCATCATCATCTCGACGCTGATGATCCCGCTCGCCGTCGTCATGGTCCCTGCCTATCTCGTCATCGTCGGGGTCGGACTCGCTGATAATCTCTGGGGTGTGATCCTGCCGACCGTCGCCTCGCCGACGGCCGTGTTCCTGCTTCGGCAATATATGCTGACCATACCCGACGAATTGATCGAGGCGGCACGCGTCGATGCGGCGAGCGAATTCTGCATCTTCTGGCGGATCATCCTGCCGCTGACGGCGCCGGCGCTTGCCGTGCTGGCGATCTTTTCCGTGCTCTGGCGCTGGAACGATTTCCTCTGGCCGCTGATCGTCCTCAACAGCCGCGAGAATTTCACCCTGCAGGTCGGACTCAATGCCTTCCAAGGTGAGTTCTCGGTGCAGTGGCACTATATCCTGGCGATGACCTTCCTCAGCCTGTTGCCCGTCACGATCGTGTTTCTGTTCCTGCAGAAGTACATCACCACGGGCATCGCGGGTACAGGAATGAAGTGAACGAATCTTGGCGCACAGCACCGATTGGAGTCGAGGCGAGGAAACCTCCAAGAATTTAAGACTGCCTTTCCAATTTCGTCGTGCCAGCTGAACCGCACCGCAACTGGTCCTGCGGTGTGCGCTTCGGTCCTATTGAGATGGGAGCCGTGCCGGATTGACTGGCAGAGGCCATTACAAAACGGTCTCGAATAGCGGGATCAATGCTGCGCCGATCGCGCCGGGGGCATCGATGATCTGGGCCACTGCGAGCTGCGGGATGTCGCGCAAGGCACCATGCCGAGGCAGATTATTGAACTCGGTCCGTTCGATCAGCATTCTCGCAAGTGAATGTGGAAGCTCGCCGCCAAGCACGATCAATGCCGGGTCGAAGATCGCGCAGATCGCGTTGATGGCTCGATTGTGGGCCGGAGTGACGCGATCGATCCATTCCTCGACACCATCCCACTCCACCATATTTTCGTCCTTCAGATCCCTCAGGGTCAGACCGCTGCGCCCCTTGGCGCGAAGATGCTCGAGCAGTTGGTTGAGAGCTGGGCGATCATCGTAGTCGTGACGCCCGAAAAGAACGGAGATTTCGCCGGCATTTCCGAAACTGCCGCGAAACGGCATGCCGCCGGAGACAAGGCCGCCGCCATAGCCATGAAGATGGGCAATATAGGCAAAATCGGCAACGTCACGCCCGACGCCGAAAATTGCTTCCGCCAAGGCCGCAGTCCTGGCGACATTGTCCGCCCAGACCGGCAGGCCAAGCCGCTCCCCAAGCAATGGCGCCAGGTCGATCAGCGACCAATGGGCGAGCGGCAGGGGACAATTGAAAGCCGTATCCAGCATGCGATGGCCGGAGACGGCGAGGCCGACGCCGAGGATGTCGCGCCGCTTGGCGCCGCGCCGGGCGAGGATCTGTTCGACGGCTGCTTCGATCCGCTCCATTTCCAGGGATAGCGACGAGCCGGCCTGGGGAATTTCCATATTGTCCAACGGTTCGCCGAAACCCATGAGGCAAAGGCCAATCGTTCCGACGTTGATGGAGATGCCGAGCGTCAGACACCACTCCCTTCGCAGTGTCAGCTCCGGACTTGGTGGACCGGCGCGCCGGTTTTCCGATTGGGAAAAGACGACCATTCCCCGATCATGAAGCCGGCCGACGATTCTGTGCAGCGATTGCTGAGTGAGATCGAGTGGGTCGGTCAGGCTGGAGCGCTCGATGCCGGGCGACTTCCAAATCAACCGCAAAAGGTCCCGTTCGTTACGGGAGGCTACTCTCGCGGGCTCTGTGTCTCGCAGGAAATGTGGGGCAACGTGGTCCAGCGGAGCGTACTTCATTTTCCAAACATATTGATTTACACTGTAAGTGTGAAGCAGGTGGAGGGGACGCTTTGCTTCTGCGGGGCAACGAAATCATGTGTGGTTTTGCCGGTCCTGCTTAACCCATCAAGATTGGCCAGACCAGTCGCGATGATGTCAGGCGGCAGAAGAAAAGAACCGAGCGGCATGGATGCGTTAAGACGGGAGAAAATGGCAATTGCCGAGCAACGGGGTTACGGATTCGAGCCCACGCATGGAGGGACCAGCTTCGAATCAATGGTTCAGGCCTTTACGGCTGGTTACGGCGTTTTCGGCGCACAGCCGTTGAAGGATGACCGAAAATTCGCCTGGGCCGCGGATCTGAGAAGGACCGAGGCGCTCACGGTGCTTCATTCGGTCTATCAGAGTTCCTGGATGATCCGGACGCTTGATGAGTCTCCGCAGCATCTCGCGTTTTTCATGCCGCACACAGGCTCTTTTCGACTGTCGATAGGAAAGAGAACGGTCGAAAGCGGCGCCGGTTACTTTCTCATGGCCAACAATCACGAAGTGGGCGATCGTGTTGTCCAGGGAGGACCGCACCGCTCGGACGCCCTTTTTCTGGACTGGAAGGTTGTGAAAAGGGTCCTCGCCTCGCTGGTGGAAAAGCCCCTCTCGGAGTCGTTCGATCTCGACCCGATTCTCGATCGCGCGACGCAGTCAGGCCAACTGATCGGCAATCTGCTCCAGACGATCGTGCAGGGCATGCGCGGCGCCGGTCCGTTGCTATCCTCGCCTCTTGCCGCAGCCGCGATGAGCGAAACTCTTGCTCATCTCGTGATCCGATTTGGCCGGCATCGGTTTTCCGATCATCTGGAAAAAAAGAAAGTATCGTTGATCGCACCTTGGCATGTCCGACGCGCTATCGACTACATGCATGCCAATATCGCGGAACCTATCACTATGACGATGGTTGCCGATGGCGTCGGCGTTTCGCTTCGGGCGCTGCAAACGGGCTTCAAGGCGTTCAGGGGAACCTCACCGGCCAGCTACCTCCGCACGATCCGGCTGCAGGCGGCCCGCGAGCAGCTTCGGGATCCGACAAACCAGCAATCCGTCCGCGAAATCTGCGCGATCTGGGGTTTTGCGCACGCCGGCAGGTTCTCCATCATCTACCGCAGCACTTTTGGTGAAAGCCCGAGGGATACGCGGTTACGGGCTGAGCGTTTGCGCTGATGTGAGCTTCGGAGCTTCGAAAGGCTGGCTCTTCCGGCCGTTCAGCGCGGCGGTGCGATGCTGCCCCGCAGGACGAGATGGCAGCCGAGTTCGAGGCGATGAGCCGGCCGTTGCGGATCATTGGCGATCAGCCGCTGTTCGATGAGCGCAAGCGCTGCCGCCCCGAGACGGTCGGTCGGCACGCTCACGGTGGACAGCGGCGGGCGGCTGAACTCGCCGGGAACGATGTCGTCGAAACCGAGCACAGATATCGCGTCGGGCACGCGTATCTCGCGATCGGCCAATGCCTTCAGGCAGCCGAGCGCCAGATTGTCGGCCGCGCAGAAGACAGCGGTGGCGCCTTTCAGCGTGGGATCGCGATGGAGCAGCGCGTTGATGGCCGCTTCGCCATGCCGGGGCTCATATCCCTCGGCCTCGATGATCATGTCCTCCGGCACCGGAAGCTGTGCGGCCAAATAGGCATCGGAAAAACCGTCATACCGGCGCTGGATGGTCGTGCGGCCTTTCCAGGTCAGATGCAGGATCCGGCGGTGGCCGAGCGCCATGAGGTGCTCGATGCCGAGCCGTGCGCCGAAGCGGTTTTCGGGCGTCACAGTATCGACCAGCATGGCCGGATCCTCACCGTTGACGATGACGACGGGCATGTTAGCCGAGGCGAGGCTGCGGATGAGTTCGGGCTGATCATCGTTCAGCACCACGATGCCGTCAGCGCGTTCTGCTATCGCGATCTTCCTGACCTCGGCGCCGTCGATGCGCCGGCCGCTGCTGACATAGGGTACGATGCGGATGCCTCGACGCTCGCATTCCCTGCGAAGACCGTTGAGAATGGTCCAGCTCACTAGGTTGAGATCGCTCTCCGGCGCGGCATCGTCAGGAATGGCGAGAAGCAGAACGTGCAATGCGGCGATCGTCGCCTTCTTTCTCCGGCGGTCGAGATAGCCGAGACGTTTTGCCGAATCCAGCACTCTTTCCCGCACCTCGATCGTGAGCGGCGCAGTTCCGTTCAGGGCGTGCGAGGCCGTGCTCAGCGACACGTCGGCATCGCGCGCGACATCCTTGAGATTGACTTTACGTTCCACTTTTTCCGCCAGGAATTCAGATCGTACCTTCGAAGCATAAGCTAACTCGATGTTTTCACATAAAGACTTTAGAAAAGCTATGTGCTTGCGTCGATATTTTCGTCATTCGCAATCAGCGGCGTTCGGCAAGCAGCCCGTTGAACAGCAGGTCGAAATAAGCCCGCATGAAGGCGTCCTTGTTGGGCGTCGGCACGCGGCGATCATCGAATATCAGCCGCAGAACTGTCGTCGTCAGAATCGGCGCGACCACGAGGTCTGAGAATTCAACAGGAATTTCGCGAAATTCCCCCAACGCAACACCTTCCAGGATGAGAGCGTCGATCCTGGCGATAATTGGCGCTATGAATTGATCGTGGTGGCGATCGATCAGGTCGGGGAAGCGCTGTCCTTCCGAAATGACCAGCCGCGTCAACTCGCGGGTTGTACGATCCTCCGCGATTTGGTCGTAAAGTAGACCGAGAATGGACGTCAGCCTATCGGTGGCAGTGCCGCTGAGGCCAGCGGTGATTTCAAGCAGTTCCTGAAAGGGGACGGAGAAGTGACTGATCATGGCTTCGAACAGCTTTTCCTTCGTCTCGAAGTAGACGTAGACCGTGCCCTTTGTGACGCCGACCCTGTCCGCGATGTCGTCGACGCGGGCGCCGGTGAACCCGTTTCTGACGAATTCCTCGAATGCGGCATCCAGGATCTGAATGGGTCGCAGCGCCTTCTGTTCCGCGCGCGTGAGTTTCTTCTGAGCTGCCATTCGTGCCTCGGCTCCCTTGTTTTGTGCTGCCGTTCCGGTGGCAAAAGTTTCATTGACTAATCCGTCAGTCAATTATATAGCAGCTGCCGTTGAGAGCAAGAGGTCAACTATGAGAACCATTCTGATCGCCACAGCGATCGTATGCACGATCGGTCTCGTCTCCTGCAGTGAGCCTGGCGGGCCGAGCGAACCTGCCGCGCGCCAGGTCGGCGTCGTCGTTGCGAAGTCTGAGCCGCTGAGTGATGGCGGTGCGCTGACGGGAGAGGTGCGCGCCCGGGTCCAGACCGATCTGTCCTTCCGGGTCAGCGGCAAGATCATCGAACGGCTGGTGGAAGTTGGTCAGTCAGTAAAGGCGGGGCAGGTACTGGCGCGCATCGATCCGGAAGAGCAGAAGGCCGATCTCGATGTGGCGGCGGCCAATCTTCAGTCGGCTGAAGCCCAGCAGACCCAGGCACAGCTCGCCTTCGACCGTCAGCAGAGCCTGTTTCGAACGCAGGTGACGACGCGGGCCGCACTCGACCAGGCACAGGAGGCGCTCCTGACGGCGCAGGCCTCGACGAAGTCGGCGCAGGCGCTCTTCGAGACCGCGCAAGACACCCTGTCCTATACGGAGCTGAAAGCCGATGCCGATGGCGTGATCACCGCCCGCAATGCCGAGGTCGGGCAGGTGGCGCAGGCCGCGCAGGTTGTCTTCACCCTTGCCCATGACGGCGACCGGGACGCCGTCTTCGAAGTTGTCGAGAGTGCGTTCCTGCGTCCGATCGAAGGCGACGGCACTGTGAACCTGCTGTCGAACCCCTTGCAGAAGATCACGGCGAAGGTGCGCGAGATTTCGCCGACGATCGATTCTTCCACCGGAACCATCAGGGTCAAAGTCGCCATTACGAGCGATGCTCCCATTCCCCTCGGCGCTCCCGTCGTCGGGAAATTCAGTTATGTCCCCCAGGACGTCATTCAGCTGCCCTGGTCGGCAATGTCCTCCAAGGACGGCAAGCCAGCCGTCTGGATCGTCGATCCTGCATCCTCAGCGGTTTCGATGAGAGCGATCGATGTCGCCAGCTACGAGACCGGCAGCTTCGTCGTCAAATCGGGTGTGTCGGCGGGAGATGTCGTGGTGACCGACGGGACCAAATTCCTCAGGCCCGGTGAAACCGTGTCTTATGTGAAGGAAGTATCCAAGTGAGTATTCGTCCCAAGATAATGGCCCTGATGATGGGTACGGCCCTGATCTCCTCCTGCACGAAGCCGGAGGAAAGCACGCAGGAGGCGCCCCGTCCCGTGCTGTCGATGACGGTCAGGCAGACGCCCGCCACAAGCCTCAGCCTGACCGGCACGATTGAGCCGACGATCGAGACCGAACTCGGCTTCCGGATCCTCGGGCGGATGATCGCCCGCAACGTCAATGTCGGCGATGTCGTCAAGAAGGGTGACGTGGTTGCTGCCATCGATCCGCTGGCGCTGGAGCTTGCCGTGCGCAGCGCCCAGTCCGATGTCGAGAATAGCGACGCCCAGCTTCGAAACGCTGTAACGACGGAACAGCGCCAGCGCGCGCTGGTGGAATCGCGCTCGGGCACGGAAGCCTCGCTCGAAGAAGCCGAGCAGGCGAGACGGACGGCCGCGGCCGCCGTCGCCAAGGCGCAGGCCAATCTCGACAAGGCCAAGGAGCAGCTCGGCTATGCGCAGCTTCAGGCGGAGTTTGATGGGGTCGTCACGGCGACATCGGCCGAGGTCGGCCAGGTCGTGTCGGCCGGCCAGACCGTCGTCACCATCGCCCGGCCGGACAAGCGTGATGCGGTGGTCGACGTGCCTCAGGCCGCTGCCCAGAAACTGAAGATCGGCGCGCCCTTCGACGTGACGCTGCAGCTCGAGCCTTCGATCCGCACGACGGGCGTCGTGCGCGAAATCGCGCCGGAGGCGGAAACCGCCACCCGCACGAGCAGGACCAAGATCGCACTTGCCGATCCGCCTGAAGCCTTCAGGCTCGGCGCGGTCATCACAGCCTCCGCAACCATCGCCGCCGACCCCGAGATCGTGCTGCCTTCCTCGGCGATCCTTGCCGGCAGCGACGGCGCCAGCGTCTGGATCGTCGATGTGCCTGCCAAGAAGGTGGCGCTGCGCCGCGTGAAGATCGACGGCGACGTCGTTGACGGCGGCACCGTCCGCGTCACCGAAGGGCTCGCTCCCGGAGAGAGGGTCGTCGTGGCAGGCGTGCATAAACTTGAGGATGGCCAAGCCATCAGGATCGACCAGGAGATCAGCCAGTGAAGTCCTTCAATCTTTCCGACTGGGCGCTCGAGCACCGTTCGCTCGTCTGGTACTTCATGATCGTCTTCATTCTCGCAGGCGCCTTCTCCTATCTGAACCTCGGCCGCGAGGAAGACCCGAACTTCACCATCAAGACAATGGTCATCACCGCCCAGTGGCCCGGCGCCTCCGCCGAGGAGGTGACGCGGCAGGTGACCGACAGGATCGAGAAGAAACTCCAGGAACTGGAATCGCTCGACTACACCAAGAGCCAGACCGTCGCCGGCCAGACGACCGTCTTCGTCGAGCTGCTGCCGACGACCAAGGCTAGGGACGTCGCGCCGACCTGGCTGCGCATCCGCAACATGATCGCCGACATCAAGGGGGATTTCCCGAGCGGGGTCGTCGGTCCCTTCTTCAACGACCGCTTCGGCGACGTGTTCGGAAACATCTATGCCTTCACCAGCGATGGGCTCACCCAGCGCCAGCTTCGCGATCTCGTGGAAAATGCCCGCTCAGAAGTTCTGACGGTCCCGAATGTCGGCAAGGTCGATGTGATCGGCGCCCAGGACGAGGCAATCTATCTCGAATTCTCCACACGCCAGATAGCGGCACTCGGCATCGACCAGCAGTCGGTCATCCAGACGCTGCAGGCCCAGAATGCCGTCACGCAGTCCGGCTTCGTCGACGCTGGTCCGGAGCGCATCGCATTGAGGGTGAGCGGACAGTTCACCTCCGAGGAGAGTCTCAGGTCGATCAACCTTCGCATCAACGACCGCTTCTTCCCGCTGACCGATGTCGCCACGATCAAGCGTGGTTACGTCGATCCGCCCTCGGCGCTGTTCCGCTTCAATGGAGAGCCGGCGATCGGACTTGCCATCGGCATGAAGCAGGGCGCCAACCTGCTCGAATTCGGCGAGGCGCTCGACGCGCGGATGAAACAGGTCGTCGCCGATCTTCCGATCGGGGTGGATGTCCACCGCGTTTCAGACCAGCCCCATGTCGTCGATGAAGCCGTCTCGGGCTTTACCCGCGCGCTCTTCGAAGCGATCGTCATCGTGCTCGTCATCAGCTTCATCAGCCTCGGCCTGCGCGCCGGCATGGTGGTAGCGATCTCCATTCCTCTCGTGCTCGCCATCACCTTCGTGGTAATGGAATATTCCGGCATTTCGCTTCAGCGCATCTCGCTCGGCGCGCTCATTATAGCGCTCGGGCTGCTCGTCGACGACGCCATGATCGCCGTCGAGATGATGGTGGCCCGCCTGGAGGCGGGTGACGACCTGAGGAAGGCTGCGACCCACGTCTACACATCGACGGCCTTTCCGATGCTGACGGGAACGCTGGTGACCGTCGCGGGCTTCATCCCGGTCGGTCTCAACAGCAGTGCGGCGGGCGAATTCACCTTCACGCTTTTCGTCGTCATCGCGGTTTCGCTTGTGGTCTCCTGGATCGTCGCCGTGCTGTTCACGCCGCTTCTCGGGGTCACTATCCTGCCGAAGACGATGAAGTCGCATCACGAGAAGAAGGGGCGTTTCGCCGCCGTCTTCTCGTGGCTGCTGACGCTCGCTATGCGCTGGCGCTGGATCACCATCGTGCTGACGGTCGGCGTCTTTGCGCTTTCGGTCGGCGGCATGGGGCTGGTGCAGCAGCAGTTCTTCCCGAACTCGGACAGAACCGAGCTCGTGATCGACTGGAACCTGCCGCACAACAGCTCGATCGCCGAGACCAACAGGCAGATGGGCAAGTTCGAAAAGGAGATGCTGGCCGACAACAAGGATATCGATCACTGGACGACTTATGTCGGCCAGGGCGCCCCACGCTTCATCCTGTCCTTCGATGTGCAGACGCCCGATGTCACCTTCGGGCAGACCATTATCGTCACCAAAGGTCTCGACGTGCGCGACAAGGTGCGGGCGGAGCTGCAGGATTATCTGACGAAGACCTTCCCCGGCACCGACGCCTTCGTGAAGCTTCTCGATATCGGCCCGCCGGTGGGCAAACCGGTCCAGTACCGGATCAGCGGCCCGGATATCCAAAAGGTACGTGATATTTCCCAGCAGTTTGCAGGCGTTGTCGGTACCCATCCGCTGCTGTCGAACATGGTGCTGGACTGGAACGAGCCTTCGCGGGTGGTGAAGGTCGATGTGCTGCAGGACAAGGCGCGCCAGCTCGGCGTCTCTTCCGAGGACATCGCGACGGCTCTCAACGGTATTGTCGAAGGTTCGACCGCGACGCAGATCCGCGACGACATTTACCTGGTCAATGTCATCGGCCGGGCCAGGGCGTCCGAGCGCGATTCCGTCCAGACGCTTGAGAATCTGCAGCTCTCGACCTCCAACGGCAAGGTCGTGCCGCTCTCGGCCGTGGCGAATTTCCGCTTCGAACTTGAGCAGCCAACGATCTGGCGTCGCGACAGGCAGCCCACCATCACGCTCAAGGCGGCCGTCATCGGTTCGACACAGCCGGCTACGATTGTCGATCAGCTGAAGCCGAAGGTGGAGGAATTCCAGAAGAACCTTCCTGTCGGATACAGGGTGGAAATCGGCGGCGCCGTCGAATCCAGCGCCGAGGCGCAAGGGCCGATTGCGGCGGTGGCTCCGCTGATGCTGTTTACGATGGCGACGATCCTGATGATCCAGCTGCAGAGCTTCAGCCGCCTCTTCCTGGTCTTTGCGGTCGCGCCGACGGCGCTGATCGGCGTGGTCGCAGCCCTCCTGCTGAGCAACGCCCCGATGGGCTTCGTCGCCATCTTGGGGATTCTGGCGCTGATCGGCATCCTGATCCGCAACTCCGTCATCCTGGTGGTGCAGATTGAGCAACTGCGTGCCGAGGGATTGGCGCCATGGCAGGCTGTCATCAAGGCGACCGAACACCGCATGCGGCCGATCATGCTGACGGCGGCGGCGGCAACCCTGGCGCTGATCCCGATCTCGCGCGAGATCTTCTGGGGGCCGATGGCCTACGCCATGATGGGCGGCATCGTCATCGGCACCGCGCTCACACTGCTGTTCCTGCCGGCACTCTATGTCGCGTGGTTCAGGATCCCCAGGGATGAAAGTGTTCGGGCGGAAGCCTTGGCTGAGGCATGAAACCGGCTTCGACGGCCATCGCCTACGGCCGCCGCGGCGGCCGCTGCAACACGGGCCGCGACGAAATAGGTGGGATGGCGCAGGCGATGCCGTCCCACCCCGGAGCGGGAATGGCATGGCGAATGATGACGTGGTCAGAACCACACGCCGGAGAGCGTCTTGATCTGAGGGAAACGGATCGATAATGCAGCGACATTTCCGAGGCCTGCCAAAGCCAGTGCTCGCGATCATCGTCACCATCGGCCTGGCGACGCTCGCCGGCTGCGCCACGCGGCCATCGGCTGAGGTCTTGACGCCTGTTCATCTGAGCGTGCCGGCCCGTTCGGAAACGGCGCCGGACAGGGTGAGCGTGCTCGTCGCGACCAACAGGACCCCGGATCGCGTGCGGGGCGGGTTCGACAGCACATGGGCCGAGAAGCTGACCTATGAGCAATACGCGTTCTCGGTTCCTCCCGTCAGGAAGGATACCGTTATCATCTATCCCAAGTCAAAGCCGGATCCGGAGCGGCAATTTGCCGTCGTCAAGCGCAGGCAGCTGCCTAGGGATGCGTTCGTGCAGCAGGCGCTCGCCTCCGTGCAGCCCGACGGCACCGTCGGCATCTTCGTCCACGGCTACAATTACAGTTATCAGGAGGCACTTTACCGCACCGCGCAGATTGCCGCCGACGCGAAGATGCCGGGCGCTCTGATCCTGTTTTCCTGGCCTTCGGCGGCATCCGTCGCCGGATATGTCGCCGACCGCGACGCTGCGCTTTCCTCGCGCAGCGAACTCGATTCTCTCGTTACATCTCTCTCGGCGTCGGGCAAGGTGAAGCGCATCATCCTGTTCGGGCACAGCATGGGCGGGTTCCTGGTGATGGAAACGGTGCGAGAGCTCAAGCTGCAGCATCGCAACACCGTGATCGGCAAGCTGGCGGTGGTGCTCGCTGCTCCAGACATCGACGTCGATGTCTTCCGATCGCAGCTGAAGGACATCGGTCCAATGCCGAACCCGATCTCCCTTCTGGTTTCCAAGGACGACCGGGCTCTTGTGGCCTCAAGCTTCGTCGCCGGCGAACGAGCGCGCGTCGGCCGCCTCGACATCGACGATCCCGTCATCCAGGAGGCGGCCTTGCAGGCGAGGCTCCGGGTCATCGACATTACCTCGATCAAGACCTCCGACGGGTTGGGCCACGACCGCTACGCATCGCTCGCGAAGTTCGGCGCCCAGCTTGCTTCCTTCGAGAGCGGCAGGCGGTCGACCTCCGGCGATGTCGGCGCCTTCGTCTTCGATGCCGCAGGCGCTGCAGTCGCAAGCCCGTTTCGCCTGGCTGGGCGTGTCGTTCGCCCGCAATAGACCGATAGCCTGCTCATCTGGTCGATCAGGATTGTGTACAATGTGACTATTAAATTGTCAGATGCCCAAATGAAGCGCAGACTTCCATCGTGGCCGAGTCGGCCACTGGGGATATGGGAGGGCATTATGAGCATTCAAAATCCGTCTCCCTCGTTGTATAACGAGGATCTGGCGCCCGCGGAGGAGCGTAAGTGGGGTGCATTCAGCATCTTCAACGTCTGGACGTCGGACGTCCATAGTCTCTGGGGCTATTATCTGGCGGCAAGCCTGTTCCTGCTCTGCGGCAGCTTCGTGAACTTCGTCATCGCCATCGGCATCGGCTCTCTCGTCATTTTCTTCCTGATGAGCCTGGTCGGCAATGCCGGCGTGCGCACCGGTGTCCCCTTTCCGGTTCTGGCGCGTGCCTCCTTCGGCACGTTCGGCGCCAATGTTCCGGCGCTGGTCCGGGCGGTGGTCGCCTGCTTCTGGTACGGGGCGCAGACCGCCGCGGCATCCGGCGCAATCGTAGCCTTGCTGATCCGCAACGAGAGCCTGCTCGCCTTCCATCAGAACAGCCACATGCTCGGGCATTCGACCCTCGAACTCATCTGCTACATCATCGTCTGGGCGCTGCAGCTGCTGATCATTCAACGCGGCATGGAAACGGTTCGCAAGTTCCAGGATTGGGCAGGTCCTGCCGTCTGGATCATGATGCTGATCCTGGCCGTCTATCTGGTCGTCAAGTCAGGCACCTTCTCGTTCGGTTCAGAAATCCCGCGCGACGTGCTGATCGATAGGACCAAGGACGCAGGCGTGCCGGGCGAGCCCGGCTCGATTGCGGCACTTGCCGCGGTGGCTGCGACCTGGATCACCTATTTCGCCGCGCTCTACCTGAACTTCTGCGATTTCTCGCGTTACGCGACGAGCGAAAAGGCGCTGCGGAAGGGCAATCTCTGGGGCCTGCCGATCAACCTCCTGGCATTCTGCCTCGTCGCAGGTGTCACGACCACGGCCGCCTTCACCGTATACGGTGAGGTCCTGCTGCATCCGGAAATGATCTCGGCAAAATTCGACAGCTGGTTCCTTGCGCTGCTTGCGGCGCTGACATTCGCGGTGGCAACGCTCGGCATCAACGTCGTGGCGAACTTCGTCTCGCCGGCCTTCGACTTCGCCAATGTCTTCCCGCGCCAGATCAACTTCAAGCGCGGCGGATATATCGCCGCTTTGATCGCCCTCGTGCTCTATCCGTTTGCTCCCTGGGAGACGGGTGCGGCGCATTTCGTCAACTTCATCGGTTCGACGATGGGGCCGATCTTCGGCATCATGATGGTCGACTACTATCTCATCCGGAAGAGCCAGTTGAACGTCGAGGCGCTCTATCAGGAGAACGGCGAATTCCGGTTCCAGAACGGCTGGCACGGCAATGCCTTCATCGCATTTGCGGTCGGTGCGCTGTTCTCGTCGATCCTGCCGACCTTCACCTCCATCCTGCCGGACTGGTGGGGCACCTATGGCTGGTTCTTCGGCGTCGGCATCGGCGGGGCGATCTATTTCGTGCTGAGAATGGGCGCGCGGCGCACTCCGGCCTTCGCCTCATGACGAAACAAAGGCGCCTGGCCATCGCCGGGCGCCTTCATGCCCTGTTTGGAAAACCTGCTGCCGGAGGGAGCCGGTGATTCGCCCGGTTCAACGGCGTACCGCCACTGCATGGATGGCCGTACGGCGTATGAGTATTGCGCCGTCAATTAGGCAGAAGCACTTTTAATGTATTGCGTTCCGCGTTACATTCTCCTATATACCTTCCCGATGCCTCATGAGGGAAACCATGGCAAACACCGCTCCCCGCAAGGAAATACCCGTATCAATGCGTTTTCGCGATGATGATCTGGCAGTCATTGACCGTGGTGCAGCGCTCACGGGTCTCTCCCGGACAGAGTTTATGCGACGCGCTGCCGTGCATGAGGCGCAGATGGCGATCCTGAACGAAAGCGTCATCCGCCTGTCTCCCGATGCTTTCGATGCCTTTGTGACGGCAATCGAGGCGGCACCATCCGCGCCATCGCCGAAAGTAGTGGAACGCTTGCAGCGCAAGGCGCCTTGGGAAAATTGACCGGTGGCGCTGTCAAATGTCGAGCTTCTTGACGGGCGTCATCGACTTCAGGGGTTTTCCTGTGGCAAGCCATCCCTGGATTCTTGGCTACAGAACTTTGCAGCATCGAACCAGCAACGTGGATTTACACGGACGTTTGTCGTTTGCGACGACGATAGGGTGATCGGCTATTACGGCCTCGCACCGACGGTCATCGAGCCCAACGTCGTATCACGCAAGATCAGAACTGGACGTCCGCCCGATCCGATTCCCTGCCTCTTGATCGGGCAATTGGCCGTGGATAGCCGCTATAGGAGCAAAGGTATCGGATCGGCACTCGTAAAGGATGCCTTTCTTCGCTGCGTTGCCGGAGCCGATATCATCGGCGGACGGGCCATCGTCGTTCGTGCGATCGATGAAGAAGCCGAGCGGTTCTGGCAGAGCTGGGATTTTATGCCCTCGCGCGACAACTCATCGATTCGTATTCGCTCACTGGAGGATATTCGTGCATGGCTTTCAGGTCTCGGTGGATAGAGATGCAGGCGCGCCGCCCTCTGGCTATTGGATGGGCGTTTTTCGATAGCGAGGGTTTAGCAAGTCGCCGTGCGGAAGCGGATGCATGTTTTACGAAATGGCATTATGATCGGCGCAACGCTTGACCGGCGTTGGATGCGGATACGTGAGCCGCGGAACGGGGAGGACGGCAGGATTTGGAACGGCTGAAGGATCTGGACAGTGTTTCCGCGCGGGTCGGCAGCGGGACGGCGTCGCCTCCTTATGAACGACGCGGCGTCGTAGCTGCCGCCGTCTACGAGCATGGGCAGCGTATTCGCGACATCAAAATAGAGGAAGCCGGCGAGTGGCGAAACCGGGAAAATGCCATCGTCTGGATCGGCCTGCACGAGCCGGATGAAGTGCTGCTGCACCAGATCCAGGCCGAGTTCAATCTGCATCCGCTGGCGATCGAGGATGCGGCGCAGCCCCACCAGCGCCCGAAGCTGGAAATTTATGGGGAGGCGATGTTCATCGTCGCCCGCACCGCCCATATGAAGGACGGCGAAATCGTCTTCGGCGAAACGCATCTCTTCGTCGGCCGCGGTTACGTCGTTTCGGTCCGCCATGGGGAGTCGTCCTCATATCTGGCGGTAAGGCAGCGTTGCGAGGCAACGCCGGCAGCGCTTGCCCATGGTGAGAACTACATTCTCTATTCCATCCTGGATTTCATCGTCGACAACTACATGCCTGTCATCGAGGTGGTGCAGGAAGAGGTCGAGATGCTCGAGGATCTCGTGCTGCGCGAACAGTTGGGAAAATCTGACATCGAGCGGCTTTACCTGCTGCGGCGCAAGCTCCTTCGCCTGCGCAACGCCGTGGTGCCGCTTGTCGACGTCTGCCGGCGATACGAGCATATCGACCTTCCCGGCATGGATCCGACACTGCAGTCGCTGTTTCGCGATGTCACCGATCACGTGCGCCGGGTTCAGGAAGATATCGATGCGTTGCGCGAGGTGCTCGCCTTCGCCTTCGAAGCCAGCGTCATGATCGGCCAGACGGAACAGACGGCAATCGCTCGCAAGCTCGCCGCCTGGGCGGCGATCCTCGCCGTTCCCACCGCGATCGCCGGCATCTACGGCATGAATTTCAGCGATATGCCGGAATTGAAATTCCAGTATGGCTATTTCGTCGTATTGGGCGTCATCGCTGTCCTGTGCCTCAGCCTTTTCGGCTTCTTCCGCCGGCGAAAATGGCTTTAGTCAGGACAGCGCTTTCAACAGCCGATTTCGGTGTATGCCGATATAGCCGATGTCGTTCAGATAGAGCCTGGCGTCTCCTGCATCGACGTCTTCCGCGAAGATTTCGTCGCCGGCCGCAGCCCTTGCCAACATGAAATCGACGAGGGCTTGAAGCCGGCTGCAGATCATCTCGGGAAGCTGGCGCCGTTCTTCCATCGTCGCGCCATAGGCGTTGCAGAAGATTTTCGCCCGCCGCAGCTGGTCGTCCAGACCGAATGCCACCGAGGGGTTGGCAGGATCGGAGAGGGGCCCCCAGCGATAGACCGCATAGGCGAGATCCCAAAGGCGCGGGGCGGGATGGGCAGTGTCGAAATCGATGATCCCGACAGCCTCCTGATTGACGGCCGCGACATTATAGGGCGCATAGTCTCCGTGACAGACGATCTCACGTGGCTCCTGCGGCGGCAACATCCATATCTGAGCATCGTCATCCGATTCCAGAAAGCCTTGAGATGCAGTATGAAAATCGCGCAGAAGTCTCGCTGCTGACATCAGCATGCGCTCCCATCCGACAATGGGATCACTGAGGTCTTCACAGACGCGCCCGGCGACGTAGCTGACGACCTCCTGATCGTCGCCGGTAATTTGAATGGGCTGCGGAGCTGCCGAAAAGCCTTTCCTTCCGAGATGGCGCAAGAACCGGTGCGTGGTCGGCGTCCATGCGCCGGATGGTCTGATGACGGTATCCCCGTCGCGCCAGATCTGTCCGGTTCGCCCGCCCTCCAATAATTTCACGCATGGCCTCCAGATTTCAGTTTTTCGATATGGGCCTGAACCGTAGCGGCAAGGTTCGTCTCATGGCAGTTCCGGTAGAACGCCGCCGCGTCCAAAGGCATCCCGTCGGGAATGGCGACGAAGTCGTCAAGACGGAAACCATTTGTACTGCCGAGTTCAGGGTCAGCCAGCTGGCTTTCACACAGCCCGCCGATGCGAACAGCCAGGGCTTCGAAATAAGCAAGGTTCTCATCCACCGCCGAAGGCGAAGATGATCTGCCGTGCGCGGGAATGACCAGTCTCGCATCAAGGTCACGGATCCGCGTGAGTGAGGAGCGGATCTGCCGAAGATCATGGGCACTCCTGCTCCAGACTTCGGGAATGGGAGTTTCCACCGCGTCGACGGCCAGGCAGATCCGGAGTTCCGGGATCCAGACGGCGATATGGTCAGGCGTGTGTCCCGGCGTATGAATGAGTTCGAGCGTCAGATCGCCGCCGTTCAGGGCCATCGAGCCGGAGAAGGTGATATCCGGGCCGATGAGTTCGACATTCGCAAACCGCGTCTCCAGTCTTGCCTTGTCCTTCAGGATCTGCTGCGTGGAGGCATCACGCAGACGGTCGAGTGCCGCGGCATGCGCGATGATCGGAGCACGCCCTGAAACCGCAGAGTTTCCCCAGAAGTGATCCCAATCCATATGCGAATTGACGACGATCAGCGGGCGATCCTCGCCTCTGTCGCCAAGCAGATCCAGCGCCATCCGGCACAGCTCGGGCGTGCCGAGCGTATCGATCAGGACATTGAACCTCTCGGTCCGCACAAACACGGCATCGACCTCGTCTCCCGCCCGGAGGATAATGATGCGCTCGTCAAGACCGGGATAGGAGCACAATTCTACCGCTTGGTTCACGTCTGCCCGCCATATTGCAACCGCAGTGATATCATCTACTACATCAAATCTCGTTTGGATGCTCGCCCCCTAAGGGCTCCCAGATGTCCGCTCCACGGGCACTGGCACATCCCACCGTTCCATCACGGCGTTCGGCACAGTGACCGCACAGATCACCATTACGCTGAGCTTCGAGCGGCCGAGGTTCTTCGGCGTCCATTGCGCCTGGAGCGGGACGGCGCATCGGGGAACCAGCACCTTCGCGTTCGGTTCCAGCACGTTCCAGCGCTGGTGCCCCCTGGCGGTTTCCTGCGTGATGAAACGCCTGGCCTCCTCGCGGATTTCGAACAGGCCGTGCTTATCAGGTGCCGAGCGGTCGGTCTCGATGCTCCAGGAGGCGAGGAAGGGTATGCAAGCCGGGAGGGCGGTAATGACGACTATTGATCGAAGCATTGATGGGTGGGCTCTCAACCGCTCTATGATTTCCGGATTGGAAACAGTCAGAGGATCTTTTAGCGCATGGCGGCAATATCTCTACCGGCAAATCCCAAGACTTCCTTCTCTCGTTGAGCGCGACGACCTGGCTGATGATGTCGTCTCCCGTCCGCATGCCCCATGCAGCCGTGAATTGACGGTTTGAGTGGAACAACCTCCGCCAAAGGAAGTTTGCCTGAAAAGCAACTCGAGGCGGCGGCCGATGTTACTCTCTGCGAAGCAGGGTGCTTTCAGCACCCCACCCCGGATCTATTATGTCAACCCGCTACTTCTCCAAGGTATCGATGCATGGCGTGAGGTTTTCGGCCATGCGGCGGATACCGGCTTTGATTATGTTCTGACCGCGCCGCTCTTCGAGCGGGGCGGGGACTGCAGCGTCTTTACCTCCCGGGATTTCGATCGCCTCGATCCTGACCTGCAGCTCGGCAGCGCGGTCGATGATGGGCTATCGCGCTTGGTGGAGGCTGCTGACAAGAGCGGCGTCGGCCTGATGATGGACCTGATGCTCGACGGGAAAGTCGGCGATGCACAAGTCTTTCGTCCGGTCGATCCTCGACGCTCGCCGCTCGATCCGGCGGAGCCGATGAACACGATCGGGTCCGAGCGGCAATTGCGTTTGTTGGGAGAGTGGACCGAACGGCTATGGCGGCTGTCCGGGCTCGGCCTCTCCGGCTACCGAGTGCTCGGGATTGATCGCGCCGCACCGTCGCTTTTCAAATCGCTGATCGCTGCCGTGCGCGAGAAGGTTGACGCTCAATTTCTCGCCTGGACGCCCGGCACCGATTTCGCGGTAAGAAGAGCGATCGCCGATGTAGGCTTTTCAGGATGTTTTTCATCGATGGCCTGGTGGGATCTCGACGAGAGATGGTTCATCGAGGAGCACCGCGTCCAGGAGGCGCTCGGCTGGCAGGTTGCCTTTCCCGAACCGCCCTTTGCCAGGCGGATCGCGCATGGGACCGAGAGCCGTGAAATCCTCGAGCGGCGTGCCGTCAGAGCGCTGCGGCTTGCCGCCTCGCTCGGCGGTGGTCTCATGGTTCCGATCGGTTTCGAATATGGTGCGGCGACGCCGCTCGATCCCACGCATGGCGATGGTTCGGGCCTGAGGAGGCTGCGCCATGATCTCGCCTTCGACATCTCCTCCGAAATATGCCTCGCCAATGCCGAGATCGGCAGGTCCGGCCACGCGCGCGCTCCATCGCTTCGCCTGATCCGCAACGCCAATGGGCCGGTTTCGGCGCTTGTACTATCCGAGGAGCAGGATCTTCGCAGCGCATCGAATGTGCGGTTCGTCCTGATTAACAGGGACCTCAGGAGAAGCGCTTCCGCACCGACGACGGCCCTTCGCGAAGTTGCCTCCGGTTATCTTCCCGTCGCCGCCGATGCGGTCCTGCGCCTGCGGGCAGGGGAAATGCGGATCATCGAAGCCAAAGCGCCCGAGCCGATTGCATCCCGGCCAGCTATCGACGTTGAGCAGGCAATCGCTTCGCCGCGGCTTGCCATCGAAAACATCATGCCTCGGGTCGATGACGGACGATTTCCCGTAAAGCGTGTGGTCGGCGAAACCGTCACAGTCGAGGCCGATATATTCGCCGACGGCCACGACCCGCTCGCCGCCGTGCTGCTCTGGCGGCCGCTCGATGCCATGGCGGAGTGGAACGAGACGGAGATGCAACTGGTCGAGAACGACCGCTGGCGTGCCGAATTCCTGCTGGAACGCGTCGGGCGCTATGAATTCGCGGTCGAAGCGTGGAAGAACCCGTTCGCGATCTTCCGCTACGAGCTGACCAAGAAGAACGATGCCAGGCTGGACCTGAAACTGGAGCTGCAGGAAGGATTGGACCTCGTCCACACCGCGAAGGCCGAAGCGCAGGCGGCACTCGGCGCAGAGTTGCAGGCGCTCATCGACAGTCTTGAAAACGCTTCCGATGCCGAGCGCACGGCGATCTTGCTCGACCCCGAGACAGCCGAGTTGATGAAACGGGCCGATAAGCGGCCTTTCCGGCTTCGCTCCACGACAAGCGCCGTCGATGCCGAACGCAAGTCGGCGGCCTTCGCCAGCTGGTACCAGATCTTCCCGCGGTCGCAAAGCGGGGATCCGAACCGGCACGGGACCTTTGACGACGTCATCCCGAGACTGCCGGATATCCGCGGCATGGGCTTCGACGTGCTCTATTTTCCGCCGATTCATCCGATTGGAACGACCAACCGGAAGGGGCGGAACAACAGCCTGAAGGCAGCACCCGGCGATCCGGGAAGTCCTTATGCCATCGGCTCCAAGGAGGGCGGCCATGACGCAATTCATCCAGAGCTTGGCGATTTCGAGGATTTCGGCCGGCTGGTCGAGGAGGCGGGCCGGCATGGGCTGGAGATCGCACTCGACCTTGCGATCCAGGCCTCGCCCGATCACCCATGGCTGACGGAACATCCCGGCTGGTTCGACTGGAGGCCCGATGGCACAATCAAATATGCGGAAAATCCGCCGAAGAAATACGAGGATATCGTCAACGTCGACTTCTACACGAAGGACGCGCTGCCCTCTCTGTGGGTGGAACTTAGGGATATCGTCCAGCTTTGGGTCGACCAGGGCGTCAAGCTGTTTCGGGTCGACAATCCGCACACCAAGCCCTTCCCGTTCTGGGAATGGCTGATCGGCGATATCAGGGCGCGCCATCCCGAGGTCGTCTTCCTGTCGGAAGCCTTCACCAAGCCGAAGGTCATGTACCGGTTGGCGAAGATCGGCTTCTCCCAGTCCTATACCTATTTCACCTGGCGCAATACTAAGTGGGAGCTCGAGCAATATATGCGGGAGCTGACCGAGACGGCGCCGAGGGAATTCTTCCGCCCGCATTTCTTCGTCAACACCCATGACATCAATCCGGATTTCCTCCAGAACGCGCCGCGCCCGGCCTTCCTGATCCGCGCGGCATTGGCCGCGACGCTTTCAGGACTGTGGGGTGTCTATAACGGCTTCGAACTCTGCGAGGGGCGTCCCGATGCCAAGCGCAAGGAATATGCCGACAGTGAGAAATACGAGATTCGCGCCTGGGATTACGACAGGCCGGGCAACATCATCGCCGAAATCCGGATGTTGAACCGCATCCGGAACGAAAACACTGCGCTGCATTCGCATCTCGGCCTGACGCTGCTGAACGCGTGGAATGACAATATCCTGTTCTTCGAGAAGGCGAGCCGCGCCCGGGACAATGTCCTGCTGATCGCGATCAGCCTCGATCCCCACAATTTTCAGGAGAGCAATGTCGAGCTGCCTCTGTGGAAATGGGGGCTTGGGGACAGGGGCGCGCTCGACGCCGAGGATTTGGTCACGGGGCACCGGTTCAGGTGGAACGGCAAATGGCAGAAAGTGAGTTTCAATCCTCAGATCCTGCCCTTTGCGATCTGGCGCGTTCGCGCAGCGGAGGCATGAATGGACACGATGAATCCCGGTAGCGTCGACCCGCTGCTCTGGTACAAGGATGCGATCATCTATCAGCTGCACATCAAGTCGTTCTACGACGCCAATGGCGATGGTGTCGGCGATTTTGCCGGACTGCACCAGAAGCTCGATCACATCGCAGCGCTCGGCGTCAACGCCATCTGGCTTTTGCCTTTCTTTCCCTCACCGCGACGCGACGACGGATACGACATCGCCGACTACGGCAATGTCAGCCCGGATTACGGGACCATGGAGGATTTCCGCGCCTTTGTTGACGCCGCGCATCAGCGAAATATCCGCGTCATTATCGAGCTCGTCATCAACCATACCTCCGACCAGCATCCCTGGTTCCAGCGCGCACGCCATGCACCTGCGGGATCGCCGGAGCGGGATTTCTATGTCTGGTCAGATAGCGACCAGAAATTCCCGGAAACGCGCATCATCTTCCTCGATACGGAGAAATCGAACTGGACGTGGGATTCGGTCGCCGGCGCCTATTATTGGCACCGCTTCTATTCTCACCAGCCCGATCTCAATTTCGACAGCCCGCTGGTTATGGAGGAGCTGCTGAAGGTGATGCGCTTCTGGCTGGAGACCGGCATCGACGGTTTCCGCCTCGACGCAATTCCCTACCTCGTCGAGCGCGAGGGGACGATCAACGAAAATCTTCCCGAGACCCATGCGATCCTCAAGCGCATCCGTGCCGCTCTCGACGCCACTCATCCCGGCGTGATGCTGCTTGCGGAGGCCAATCAGTGGCCCGAGGACACGCGGGAATATTTCGGCGAAGGCGACGAATGCCACATGGCGTTCCACTTCCCGCTGATGCCGCGCATGTATATGGCGATCGCCAAGGAAGACCGCTTCCCGATCACCGACATCCTGCGTCAGACGCCTGAAATCCCGGAGAATTGCCAGTGGGCGATCTTCCTGCGCAATCATGACGAGCTGACGCTTGAGATGGTCACCGACGCGGAGCGGGACTATCTGTGGGAGACCTATGCATCCGACAAGCGCGCCCGCATCAATCTCGGCATCAGGCGGCGCCTGGCGCCGCTGATGGAGCGCGACCGCCGGCGCATAGAGCTGATGAACGCGCTGCTTCTGTCAATGCCGGGAACGCCCGTGATCTATTATGGCGATGAGATCGGCATGGGCGACAACATCTATCTCGGCGACCGCGACGGGGTGCGGACGCCGATGCAATGGTCACCGGACCGCAATGGCGGCTTCTCCCGAACGGACCCGGCGCGACTCGTCCTGCCGCCGATCGCCGATCCGCTCTACGGTTTCGAGGCCGTCAATGTCGAAGCCCAGAGCACCGACGCGCATTCGCTGCTCAACTGGACGCGAAAGATGCTGGCGTTGCGTGGCCGGCATCCGGCCTTCGGACGCGGATCGCTGCGTTTCCTGTCGCCTGAGAACCGCAAGATCCTGGCCTATCTTAGGGAATATAACGGCGAGACGCTGATGTGCGTCGCAAACCTCTCGCGACTGCCCCAGGCGGTCGAGCTCGACCTCTCGGCCTTCGAGGGCCGCGTGCCGATCGAACTAACGGGCATGTCGCCGTTTCCACCGATCGGGCAACTGACCTACCTCCTGACACTGCCGCCCTATGGCTTCTTCTGGTTTCAGCTGGAGGCCGATGCCGATCCGCCGGCATGGCGCACTGCTCCACCCGAACAGCTTCCCGATCTCGTGACGATGGTGATCCGCCGCGGTCTGCTCGACCTGGTCGATGAGCCGCGGTTGGGACGCGTCCTCAGCAACGAAATTCTCCCCGCCTATCTCACCAAGCGGCGCTGGTTCGGCGCCAAGGACCAGCCGCTTCAGGCGGCCCGGCTGATCTCGGCAACGCCGATTCCCTATGCCGAGGGGATCGTTCTCGGCGAATTGGAGGTGGAACTGCCGGATCATAGCGAGTCCTATCAGCTGCCGTTGGCGATCGCCTGGGACGACGCGCAACCCTCCGCTCTGACGCAGCAGCTTGCGCTCGGGCGGGTTCGCCAGGGCAGGCGGGTCGGCTTCCTGACGGATGGGTTTGCGGTCGAGCCGATGGCGCGCGGCATCCTGCGCGGACTTGCCGACCGTTCGCGCATTACGGGGCGCACCGGCACCCTCGAATTTTTCGGAACCGAACGGCTCGACCGCCTCAATATCACCGACGAGATGCCGGTCCATTGGCTCTCGGCCGAGCAATCCAACAGCTCACTGATCGTCGGCGACGTCGCGATGATCAAGCTGATCCGGCACATCTTCCCGGGTGTCCATCCAGAGGTGGAGATGACGCGGTTCCTGACCTGCGCGGGTTACGACCACACCGCGCCGCTGCTCGGCGAGGTCGCGCACACCGATTCCAGCGGCCGCCGCTCGACCTTGATCATCGTCCAGGGCGCGATTCGCAACCAGGGCGACGCCTGGAACTGGATGCTGAACAATCTGCGTCGCGCGGCGGACGAGTTCGTCTTGAACGATCCGGCGCTTGAGCCGGACGACGAGGTCTTCCAGCCGCTCATCAACTTCGTCGCAATGGTCGGCGTGAGGTTGGGCGAGCTGCATGCAGTGCTTGCTGGAGAAAACGCAGACGAGGCGTTCAGTCCTGTCGTCGCCGGCGACGATGAGGTCGAGGCGATCAAGAAGGCAGTGTCAGGCGAAGTGGCCTATGCCATGTCGAAGCTTGCCGAGCGCGAGGAAAACGCCGATCCCACGATCGATCAACTCGCCGGCCCGCTTCTCGATCGACGATCGGAACTCATCGAGCTTGGCGCGAAACTGGCGGAGAGCGCCCGCGGCTCGCTGATGACGCGCACGCATGGCGATTTCCACCTCGGCCAGATCCTGGTCAGCGAGGGTGACGCGGTCATTATCGACTTCGAAGGCGAGCCAGCGAAAAATCTGGCCGAGCGCCGCGCGAAGACCGTTCCCCTGCGCGATGCCGCCGGACTTTTAAGATCGCTCAGCTATCTCGTCGCCACCGCCCAGCTCGAAAACGACGCCATTACCGAACATGAGAGCGAGGTTCGCCGCGACGCCATCGCGCGTTTCGGCCGAAGGGCCGAGGAAGCCTTTCTCGGCGCTTATTGGCAGGCAGTTTCGACATCCGCGGCGCTCGCTATGCCGCCTGATCAGCGACGGAGGGTTCTCGATGCCTTTCTTCTTGAAAAAGCCGCCTACGAAATCGCTTATGAAGCCCGCAACAGGCCGAAATGGCTGCCGATCCCGCTTGCCGGCCTTACCGAAATCGTATCGCGCTTAGCGGGGGTAACGGCATGAATGTTGAACGCTCGGAACTTCTCGCAGGTATCGGACACGATGCCCTCTGGGCTCTGATCGAGGGACGCCATGGCGATCCCTTCTCGATCCTCGGCCCGCACGAAAGCGGCGGCATGACGATCGTGCGCGTCTATTTGCCGGGCGCCGAGGGCGTCGATCTCATCGAAGCGGCGAGCGGCAAGGTGGTGACGCCCTTCAGCATCGCTCACCCCGCCGGCCTGTATGCGGCGGCGATGGGATCGAGGATGCCTTACCGGTTGCGGATCACATGGCCGGATGGCGAGCAGATCACCGAAGACCCCTATAGCTTCGGGCTTTTGCTCGGAGAGCTCGATCTCCACCTGATCTCCGAGGGCACCCATTACAGCCTGAGCCGGACGCTCGGCGCGGTTGAAATGTCGGTTGACGACGTCGCGGGCGTCCGCTTCGCCGTCTGGGCGCCGAATGCCCGCCGCGTTTCGGTTGTCGGCGATTTCAACGCCTGGGATGGGCGGCGAAACCCGATGCGGCTGAGGCAGTCCGCCGGTGTCTGGGAGCTGTTCGTGCCCCGGCTGGCGCCCGGCGAAAGATACAAGTTCGAGATCATCGATGCGCACGGACACTGCTTGCCGCAGAAGGCCGATCCGGTGGCGAGAGCCAGCGAGGCCGCTCCGTCCACCGCTTCGATCGTCGCATCGTCGACGCGGTTTCGATGGACGGACGATGATTGGATGAAGGGCCGGTCGCGACAGGAAAGACTGGGAGGGCCGATTTCCGTCTACGAGGTGCATGCCGGTTCCTGGCTGCGGGAGAATGGCGGACGGTCGCTCGACTGGGTCGAGCTCAGCCAGCGGCTCGTTCCCTATGTTCGCGAGATGGGATTCACCCATATCGAGCTGCTGCCGATCATGGAGCACCCCTTCGGCGGCTCCTGGGGATATCAGCCGCTCGGCCTCTTCGCCCCGACCGGCCGTTATGGCACGCCCGAGGATCTCGCCTATTTTATCGACCGCTGCCATGGCGCCGGCATCGGCGTCATCCTCGATTGGGTGCCGGCCCATTTTCCCACCGACGTCTGGGGGCTCGCCCGCTTCGACGGCACCGCGCTCTACGAGCACGAGGACCCGCGCGAGGGCTTTCATCGCGACTGGAACACGCTGATCTACAATCTCGGCCGCAACGAGGTGAAAGGCTTCCTGATCGCCAGCGCGCTCGAGTGGCTCGAACGCTACCATATCGACGGATTGCGCGTCGATGCCGTTGCCTCGATGCTCTACCGCGACTACAGCCGCAACGAAGGGGAATGGATTCCGAACCGCTATGGCGGCCGCGAAAATCTGGAAGCGGTGGAGTTCTTCAAACACCTGAACAGCATCGTCCATGAGCGCTGCCCGCACGCGATGACGATCGCCGAGGAATCGACGGCCTGGCCCGGCGTCACCAAGCCGCCGGAAGAGGGCGGGCTCGGCTTCGACATGAAGTGGAACATGGGCTGGATGCACGACAGCCTGAGCTATATCCAGAAAGATCCCGTCTATCGGAGCTACCACCACGGCACGATGACCTTCGGCATGATCTATGCCTATTCCGAACGCTTCGTTCTGCCGATTTCGCACGACGAGGTGGTCTACGGAAAGGGCTCGCTGCTCGGCAAGATGCCCGGCGACGAGTGGCAGAAGTTCGCCAACCTGCGCAGTTACCTCGCCTTCATGTGGGGCCATCCCGGCAAGAAGCTGTTATTCATGGGAAGCGAGATCGCTCAACCCGGCGAGTGGAACCATGACGCTTCGGTGAGCTGGGATGTGCTGGATCGGCCCGCGCATGCAGGAATCCAGCGGCTGGTCAAGGATCTGAACGGCTTCTACAAAGACGAGCCGGCATTGCAGTTCGGCGATTTCCATCACCAAGGCTTCGAATGGGCGACGGCGGATGATGCAGTCAATTCCGTCCTCGGCATGCTGCGGTATGCCCCTGACCGCTCCTCGTCGGTGCTCGTCGTCTCGAATTTCACGCCAGTGCCGCGCTATGGCTATAGGATCGGCGTGCCGCAGGATGGCGTTTGGATCGAGAAGATCACGACGGATGCGGGCGAATATGGCGGCTCGGGCCTCGTCAACGGCGCAGTGTCGAGCGAACCAGTATCTGCCCACGGGAGGCCGCATTCGCTCTCGCTGACGCTGCCGCCGCTGGCGACGATCTTTCTCAAGTCGCCTTGATAGGGCTTCGCCTCCTTCCGGTCATTCGTGCGGAGCCGGATGGATGAAGGGCCAGGGGCTTGCCTCCGATCCCTTTTCAACTGGAACTTCGATGAGGACGGGCTCGTGGAGTGCAAGGGCTTTCTTCAGCACGTCCCTTAATTCGCCGGGGCTCGTCGCCTTGAAGGATCGGATGCCGAAGCTTTCGCCGAGAGCGACGAAATCGGGATTGGTCAGATCCGAGCCGAGAGTGCGGCCCTTATAGGTCTGCTTCTGGTCGCGCAGCACATTGCCATAAGCGGAATTGTTGAACACGATGGCGACGACGGCGATCCTGTGCTGTACGGCAGTGGCAAGCTCCTGAACGCCGAACATGAAGCCGCCATCACCCGAAACGGAGATCACGGCTTTGTCGGGGTGGGCGACTTTCACGCCCAAGGCGGTGTTGAAGCCGAAACCGAGATTGTCCTGATAGCCGCATGTCACATATTGACGAGGACCGTAGGTCGGGAAGGCAAAGCGGGCGGTAAAGCCCATCTGGCTGACTTCCTCGACGAAGAAGCCGTCTCTCGGCAGGGCCTCGCGAATGGCTTCGAGATAGCCAAGCTGCGGCTGCACCGCCGAAAAACGAGACCTTGCCACTACATTGAGTTCGGCAAATTCACGTGTGCGATCCTCGCGGCCGGAACCGGCCAGCGCATCGATCAGCGCCTTCGTTCCATCCCTGGCGTCCGCGACGATACCGACATCCGGCTTGAGGCGGACCATTTCGGTCGGATCGATATCGATGCGGATGATCTTGAGCCCCTTGGGAAGCCACTTCCAGCGCATGAACTGCAATTCGAGCCGGCTGCCGACCCCGATCAGCACGTCGACCTTCTTCCAATATTCATAGGCGGCGACGAAATTCAGATAATTCGGATGGTCGTCGGGGACGATGCCCTTGCCGGAGCGATGCGATGTCACCGGTGCCTGCAGCAGTTCCGCAAGCGCGGCGATATCCGCGCCGGCATCCGCCGCGCCACCGCCAACCATGATCATCGGATTACTGGCGCTTGATATCAGCGCCGCCGCGGCGGCGATCTGATCGGGATTGATTGCCGGATGAGGCGCTCTCGCGCCAATGGGAATGTCTACTTCAGGGCCGGATTGTCCGAACACGTCCCAAGGGGCTTCAACCGCTCCCGGGCCCTGGCGGCCGGAGCGCATCTTGGCGACAACCCCCGCCATGATGACACCGGCTTCGGACTGGTGATTGATGCGTTCCGCCGTCTTGGCAATCCCGCGCATTGTCGCGAGTTGATCCGGCAGTTCGTGCAACTGTCCTCTGCCTCGGCCAATCAGGTGCGACATGATATTGCCGGTGATGCAGAGCACCGGCGCGTTGGCGCCGTAAGCGGTGCAGAGGGCCGCGCCCGAATTGAGGACGCCCGGGCCGGGCACGACGGTATAGGCGCCGATCCGGCCGGTGGATTTGGCATAGCCGTAGGCCATATAGGCCGCACCCTGTTCGTGCCTTGTATGGATGAATCGGATCTTGTCGCCGGCGTCATAGAGCGCATCGTTGAAATCATACATGTGGGCGCCGGGGATGCCGAAGACCGTGTCGATCCCATGGGCGACAAGCGATCGGGTGATCGCCTGGCCGGTCGTTTCTTTCCTGCTCATTCGGAGGCTCCAACGGAGTGTTGATTTATTTACTTCAGGCAGCCTTCGGCCCTGAGCGCGGCGACGATGGCGCCGGCATCGGCGGGCTGCATGCCGGCAAGATTCATGCGGCCTGAATCCGCCATGTAGATGCCATGGTTTGCCCTGAGCGCGATCGCCGTTTCCTTACGCATGGAGAGATTGGAAAACAGGCCGCGCTGCCGGCTGATGAAGGCCAGTTCGGTCGAGGCAGCAGCCAGCGCCGCGCGATTGCCGTTGATGCGCTCGCACATTTCTTCGAGTTCGGCGCGCCACATTGCCGTCATTTCTGCGCTTTCGAGAATGGCCCTGACGACGGCAGCCCCATGATCCGGCGGCATGGACCAGTTGACGCGGGCAAGCGCCGCCATGTTGCTTTCCGCCTTTCTGACGTCATCGGCATTGCGAGCCACGACATAAAGTGCGCCGACGCGTTCGCGGTAGAGGCCGAAGTTCTTGTCGCAGGAATAGGCGATCAGCGCCTCGTCGACCGCATCGAGGATCATGCGTGTCGGGGCGGCATCCTGTTCGAGGCCGTCGCCGAGCCCCTGATAGGCAAGATCGATGAAGGGCACCAGCCTGTGCGCGACGAGGAGGTCGGTAATCTTTCGCCACTGCTCCATGGTTAAATCGACGCCAGTTGGGTTATGGCAGCAACCGTGAAGCAGCACGACGTCGCCTTCCCCGGCGGAAGACAAGGCGGAGACGACGCTGTCGAATGTCACCTGCTGTGAAGTCAGGTCCACGAAGGCGTATTCCTTCACGCCCAAGCGTGCCGAAGCGAAAATCGGTGCATGGTTGGGCCAGCTCGGCGTTCCCAAAAAAACCTTTGCTGATGGGTTTGCCGTTTGAATGAGCTCCGCGCCGAGACGGAGCGCGCCGCTGCCGCCGGGCGTTTGAATACCGGCGAGCCGTTGGGCGAATTTCGGCGCGTTGCCGAAGATGATCGGCTCAAGCAGGCGCACGAATTGCGGATCGCCTTCGGGGCCGAGGTATTTCTTGCTGCCCTGGGTCTCCAGGAGAAACTGCTCCGCCGCCTTGACGGCCCGCATGACGGGCGTGCGTCCCATGCCATCGCGATAGACGCCGACGCCGAGGTCGATCTTTCCGGGACGATCGTCTGCCTGGAAGGCCTTGATGAGGGCGAGCAGGCTATCGGCCGGCCGGCTGTTCAGTTGGTCAAACACAGTTCCACCTCGCTTTTGCATTGTGGCTGGAGATTAACTTAACTGTCACGGCGAATTTCTGCGATTTTCACCCCTGGAGTCCGTGATCGTGCAGACAATCGGCGGAAGCGGCCTATAATGTGCAGAAAATCACCGTCTGGAGTGATGGTCATGCTTGATCCGTTCGATATCAAATTGCTCGCCGCCCTCCAGCAAAACAGCGAGATGACGCAGGGCGAGTTGTCCCAGAAGGTCAACCTGTCCGCCACTCAATGCGCGCGCCGTTTGGAAAGACTGCGCAAAGAGCAATATATCCAGAGCGTCGTCGCTATCCTCAATCCGGTGAAACTGGGTTTCACCGTCGTCGCACATACGCTCGTCAGCCTTCGAGCCCATACCGAAGGCGGAAACGAGCGGCTCCATCGTTTCATCGAGACTGCGCCGGAGATCCTGGAATGTTACTCGCAGACAGGCGACGCCGACTTTCTGATGAAGGTCATGACGCGTGACCTCGACCATCTCAGCCAGTTTCTCGAAAGAATGATCCGGGTCACCGACAATCTGGCGTCGGTCAAATCGAGCATCGTCCTCAAGACGATTAAAAAGACGACCGCTTTGCCACTGCAGATCGTGACGTGAGAGCGGCCGTTCTCACCTGAGATAGTGGATATGCGGGCGCGAATGATGGGGGGAGGCTTCGATGCGGGCTTCGACCGAAAAGACCTCGCGCAGCAGCGCCTCGCTCAGCACATCCTCTGGCGCGCCTGACGCGACGATCCTGCCCTGGTGCATGATAGCAAGCTCGTCGCAGAACATGGCGGCATGGTTGAGATCGTGCAGGGCGACGATGCTGGTGATCGGCAGGCCGGAAACGAGCCGCATCAGGCCGATCTGGTGCTGGATGTCGAGATGGTTTGTCGGTTCGTCGAGGATGAGTTCCTGCGGCGACTGGGCAAGCGCCCTGGCGATGTGGGTGCGCTGCTTTTCGCCGCCTGATAGGCTCTGCCAGCGATCGTTGCGCTTTTCGGCCATGCCGGCGCGGGCGAGCGCTGCCTCGACCGCCTCTTCGTCGGCCTTCGTCCAGCCGGAGAACATCGACCGGTGCGGGAAACGGCCGAGCTTGACGACGTCGACGACCTTGAGATTGGCGTTCGTCGTTGCGTGCTGCTCGACGAAGGCGATACGCCGGGCGATCGAGCGGCGGCTGATCGTGCCGATATCGCTCCGGTCGAGTGTGACGCGGCCGGAATGCGGCCGCTTCAGGCCCGCGAGAAGCCGCAGCAGCGAGGTCTTGCCCGAGCCGTTCGGCCCGAGCAAACCGAGCATCCGGCCGGGATGCGCCTCCATGGAGACGCCGTCCAGAATGGTCTTCCTGCCAATTTTCCAGGTAAGGTTGTCGGCCTTGATGCTCATGACGCGCGCTGGAACCGGTAGAGGATGATCGAGAAGAAGGGCACGCCCACCAGCGCCGTCACGACGCCGATCGGCAGGATCTGGTTGGGAATGAGGGCGCGCGCGGCGATGTCGGCGAGCACCATGAAGATGGCGCCTGATATGGCGCAGGCCGGCAGAAGACGGATATGAAGCGGCCCGACGACGAAACGGGCGACATGCGGCACGACGAGGCCGACGAAGCCGATCGAACCCACCATGCTGACGATCGTGGCCGTCATCATGGCCGTCAGTGCGAAGAGCGCCATTCTGGCGCGGCTGACATTGACGCCGAGCGAGGATGCCGCCTCATCGCCGAAAGCGAAGGCGTCGAGCACGCGGGCGTAGAGCAGGCAGGCGGCGAGGCCGAAGCCGACGACGATCGAGACCAGCGCAAATTCCGGCCAGCGCACGCCGCTGAAGCTGCCGAGCAGCCAGAACATCACGTCGCGGGCCTGCTGCGCATTGGCCGACGTGGTGACGATATAGGAGGTCAAAGCATTGAAGAGCTGCGAGGCGGCGACACCGGCAAGGATGGTGCGGTCCGCGCCGCCGCGCGTGCCGTTCGACAGCAGCGCCACAAAGAAGAAGGCCGCGAAGGCGCCGGCGAAGGCGCCTGCCGAAAGCGATACGGCGCCCGCGCCGACGCCTAAAATGACGATCGCAACGGCACCGGTGGAGGCGCCGGCCGAAATGCCGAGCACATAGGGTTCGGCGAGCGGATTGCGCAGCAGCGACTGCATGATGGCGCCAGACAGCGCCAGTCCCGCGCCGCAGAAGGCGGCGACGAGCGCGCGGCTCAGGCGATAATCCCAGATGACAGTCTCATGGATGCCGTTCAGCTCGACAGCGGTCCAGCCGAGCCGGTTGGTAACGGCCGAGAAGGTGGTCGCAAGCGGGATCGGCAGGTCGCCGATCCCGACGCTGACGCCGATGGCGACAGCGATGAGGCAAAGGGAAGCCAGGAGCAGTGCGATGACTGCTCCCAGCTGCCGGAAGAGACGGACTGCGTCGATCACCTCAGGAGCCCGAGGGCCTTCAGCTGCGCGGCCACCTGTTCGGCCCCGTATATCGTGCGGATGGTTGGGTTCATCGCCTGGCCGTCCATCACGACGAGCGCCTTATTCTTGACGGCAGGAATCTGGCTGACGGCCGGATCTGTGTTCAGGAAGTTGATCTTGGCTTCGGGTTTGTCGAGTTCCCAGCGGTTGCGGTCGAGGCTGGCGACGACGATGACGTCGGGGTTGGAGGCGATGATGCCTTCCCAGCCGACAGTCGGCCATTCTGCGTCGGCGGTGATCGCATTATGTCCGCCGAGCAGATCGGCGATGAAGGCGGAGGCGCTGTTTTTACCACCAACATAGGCGTCGGCCGACGGGCTGGGGCTGGAAAACCAGAAGACGTAGGACAGGTTCTGGCCGTCCTTGGCAACGCTCCCGCGAAGCTTGGCTTCACGCGCCTTGAAATCGGCGATCAGCGCCTGGCCCCGATCGGCGACATCGAAAATCTGAGAGAGTTCGTCGATCTCCTTGTAGAGAAGATCCATGTTCCACAACTCGCCGCGGCTGCCGTACTGGTCCTTGACGTCCTTGGTGCTGAGGCAGGTGCTCGGCGAGAGGTAGGTTGAGACGCCGACCTTGTCGAAGTCCTCGCGCTTGGCGATCTTGCTGTTGGGGCCTACCAGGCTTGGCAAGGCCACCGCCACGAAATCGGGATTTTCCGCGAGCATCGACTCGAAGGTCGGCATTTCGACGGTGAGAAGCTTGACCTTGGCATTTGCCTCGGCGAGCTGCGGCAGAACCCTGCTCGGCCAGAAGGCGGTGCCGACCATCTTGTCCTGAAGGCCGAGCAACAGAAGGATTTCCGCGCTGTTCTGGCCAAGCCCGATCGCCCGCTCGGGCGCCTTCTTGAAGGTCACCTCAGCGCCGCAGTTTTCGAGCGTCAGCGGGTAGGTGGTCGAGCCGGCGAATGACGGAGCCGCGGCAAGGCCGATCAGAGCGGATAGGCCGCAGGCGGCCAGAAGTGATTTAAAGCTGATCACTGTAGAAATCCCGGTGCGTGAGTTTGTGGGCGGGGGTATAGCCACAGGAGGCGCAGGAAAACAATACCAAAAGGATCAACTTATCGCAAAAATCGACGGTGCTGGACACTGCGCCCGGTTAGCTCGCCTACCAGACCACGTCCTAAGTCCAGATACTATCACTATCGTTTTCGAGAAACTTCCGGATCGCCTGCGAGAGAGCTTGTGGGTTCTCCTCGGCCACGTGATGGCCGCTGTCGATGCCGAAGCCGCGCACGTCCTCGGCCCAGTTTCGCCAGATAGCGACGGGATCGCCATAGATCTGTTCCATATCGTCGCGCAACGACCAGAGGCACAGCATGGGGCAGGTCACTTTCCGGCCGGCGTCGCGGTCCTCGCGGTCGTGGCGGTGGTCGATACTGAGGCCGGCGCGGTAATCCTCGATCATCCCGTGGATCACGGCTGGATCGTGGATAATGTCGATAAGGTCGTCATAGGCCGGCCTTCCCATCAGTTCAGGCGAGAGTTTGTCGTACCATGCCAAGGGATCGGCCATGATCGCCCGTTCCGGCTTTTCCGGCTGAGCGAAGAAGAACCAGTGGTACCAGTCCCGGGCAAATTTCCAGTCGGCGCGTTCGAGATGCTCGATCACGGGGATGCCGTCGGCGATGACGAGTTTCTGCACGCGATCGGGATGGTCCATCGCCATGCGGAAGGCAGTCAGGCTTCCGCGGTCGTGGCCGACCACCGCGAAGTTTTCGTGCCCCAGTCGCCGCATCAGCGCGACCAGCGCTTCAGCCTTGGCGCGCTTCGAAGAGTTGCTGCTGTCGGGAGCATCGGCCGGCTGGTAGGAGCGGCCGAAGCCGGGAAGGTCGGGGCAGACGACCGTGTAGTCGGGCGCCAGCAGCTCCGCCACCTTCCCCCAGGTCATATGCGTCCTGGGATGGCCATGGAGGAGAAGAACGGCTGGTCCTGATCCGCCGTGTCGGACGCGAAGAAAACCCGGTCCGACGTCGACGGAATCGAGAGAAAAGCCTTGGAGCATGGTCAGCTGAGCTTGCCCACGAGCTTGGCATAATCCGAAAATGTCGCCCCTTCGCCTTTGCTGCCAGCCTCGCCGGCAAGCTGCAGCACACGGATTGGAAACAGGATCGCCGCCAGGTTGGCGCCGGAGAGCTCATGGTCGTCGTCCTCCTCGATCGCCTTTTTGGCTTTCGAGAGCGCGGCATCGATTTCCGCGCGCGTAAGCAATTCCTTCTCGACGATCGCGTCGCATATCGAGGCCATTGCCATGATCAGGCCCTTGAGCTGCAGATTGGCGGTATTCATGAGAACTCCCGGGTGAAGAAAGGATTTCTAGTCCTGTTCGACCGGCCGGATTGTGTCGACCGAGACCGTGCCGTCGAGGATACCCCGCTTTATATCACGTCTGTCCCGATCGATCTCGATCACGGTGTAAAGCTTGTCGTCACGAAAGGCGCTGGCATTGGCCGTGGTGACATCTTCGGCAGGCGCCGCATCGACTTCCATGAAATCGAGTTCGCGTGCCGCGGCAACGATTCTGGCATCGCCCGGCGTCCGGGCGGCGACGACGATGGCGCCGTGATTGGGAGCATTGCCCCATCTGGGATCATCGGGTTTGGCGATCGGCTCAAGCCGGTAGATGTTCAGCACCTCGCCGCCGGTTTCGGACGATGCCTCCGCCGCGGCATCCTGCATCTGCGCTTGGCTCTCGACCGACCTGCCGAAGGTCGTCGGGCTGGTCGCATTGTTGATCTCGTCTTTCCCTGTCCTTGAGACGTTCGACATGTCGTTCTCCTTGTCAGGACGGAAACGACGGCCAGCGGGAAACTGTTCCCACGCAGGCAAAGTTTGGCCGTCGACACTGGGTTAGGCCTACCTCTGCAACCCTGCGGCACACCCATAGCCTTTTTCCAGTCGAGCACTAATTACTCTCTGTCGAACAGGGGGGATTTCGTGAGCACGCAAACCGGTGAATTTTCGCGCGACGGCGCTGCGGCTGAGAGCATCAACGGGCACGACCACAAAAGCATGGCGTATGACGATGCCAGCGCCCTTTTAGAAGTGCTGGTCGCGGTGAGGCGCGGCGACTTTTCCGTGCGGATGCGCTCTGACCTGACCGGCGTGACCGGCAAAGTCGCCGATGCGCTGAACGACATCATAGCCGCCAATCAGCGCATGGCCCGGCAGCTCGAACATGTCGGCCAGGTCGTGGGCCGCGACGGGCGGACAAGTACCAGGGTGCGCTTCGGCCTGTCGGATGGTTCATGGTCGGAAATGGAAGGCTCGATCAATGGTCTGATCGACGATCTCCTGTGGCCGACCACGGCGGTCACCCGCACGATCACCGCGGTCGCCAAAGGCGATCTCTTGCAGACCGTGCCGCTCGATGTCGACGGGCGGGCGCTGAAGGGCGAATTCCTGCGCTCGGCCGATATCGTCAACACGATGATCAAGCAGCTCAGCGTCTTCACCTCGGAGGTGACGCGCGTTGCCCGCGAAGTCGGCACTGACGGCAAGCTCGGTGGGCAGGCGCAGGTGCCCGAGGTGACGGGCGTCTGGAAGGACTTGACTGAAAGCGTCAACTCGATGGCGTCGAACCTGACGGCGCAGGTGCGCAACATCGCGGAGGTGACGATCGCGGTCGCTAACGGCGACCTCTCCAAGAAGATTACCGTCGACGTGCGCGGCGAGATCCTGCAGCTGAAGGAAGCGATCAACACCATGGTCGATCAGCTGCGCTCCTTCGCTTCCGAAGTGACGCGCGTCGCCCGTGAGGTCGGCACCGAAGGCAAGCTTGGCGGTCAAGCGCTGGTGCCGGGTGTCGCCGGCACCTGGAAGGACCTGACCGACTCGGTCAACGCGATGTGCGGCAACCTCACAGCCCAGGTGCGCAACATCGCGCAGGTGACGACGGCGGTTGCGCGCGGCGACCTCTCGCGCAAGATCACCGTCGACGTTTCGGGTGAAATTCTGGAGCTCAAGGAAACCATCAACACGATGGTGGATCAGCTCAACGGCTTTGCCGGCGAGGTGACGCGTGTGGCGCGTGAAGTCGGCACCGAAGGCCGCCTTGGCGGCCAGGCGCAGGTGCCTGGCGTGGCCGGCACCTGGAAGGACCTGACCGACAACGTCAATTCGATGGCCTCCAATCTGACGGCTCAGGTGCGCAACATCGCCGAAGTTTCCACCGCGATCGCCAATGGCGACCTGTCGAAGAAGATCACGGTGACGGTTTCGGGCGAAATCCTCGAGCTGAAGGAAACCATTAATACGATGGTCGATCAGCTGAACGCCTTTGCCTCGGAGGTGACGCGTGTCGCCCGCGAAGTGGGAACGGAAGGCCGGCTCGGCGGTCAGGCGAACGTACGTGGCGTCGCCGGCACCTGGAAGGACCTGACCGAAAACGTCAACTCGATGGGCGGCAACCTGACGGCGCAGGTGCGTAATATCGCGGAAGTCTCCACAGCCATCGCCAATGGCGACTTGTCGAAGAAGATCACCGTCGACGTGAAGGGCGAAATTCTCGAACTGAAGGAAACCATCAACACGATGGTCGACCAGCTGAACGCCTTCGCTTCGGAAGTGACGCGCGTGGCGCGCGAAGTCGGCACGGAAGGCCGGCTCGGCGGCCAGGCCAACGTGCGCGGCGTGGCCGGCACCTGGAAGGACCTGACCGACAGCGTCAATTCCATGGCCTCCAACCTGACCGGCCAAGTGCGCAATATCGCCGAAGTCGCGACTGCCGTCGCCCAGGGCGACCTTTCGAAGAAGATCACCGTCCCGGTGTCGGGCGAAATCCTCGAACTGAAGGAAACCATCAATACGATGGTCGACCAGTTGAACGGCTTTGCCGGCGAGGTCACGCGCGTCGCACGCGAAGTCGGCACCGAAGGCCGGCTCGGCGGCCAGGCCAATGTGCTCGGCGTCGCCGGCACCTGGAAGGACCTGACCGACAGCGTCAATTCCATGGCCGGCAACCTGACGGCGCAGGTGCGCAACATCGCCGAAGTCTCCACGGCGATCGCCAATGGCGACCTGTCGAAGAAGATCACGGTGTCGGTCTCGGGCGAAATCCTCGAGCTCAAGGAAACGCTGAACACCATGGTGGATCAGCTGAACCGCTTCGCCTCCGAGGTGACGCGTGTGGCCCGAGAGGTCGGCACCGAAGGCAAGCTCGGCGGTCAGGCGCAGGTGCCTGGTGTGGCCGGGACCTGGAAGGATCTGACCGAAAACGTCAACTCCATGGCCTCGAACCTCACCGGTCAGGTGCGCAACATCGCCGAAGTCACGACCGCCGTGGCGCGTGGCGACCTCTCACGCAAGATCACTGTCGACGTGAAGGGGGAAATCCTTGAGCTGAAGAACACCATCAATACCATGGTGGACCAGCTGAACGCTTTCGCCGGCGAAGTCACGCGTGTTGCCCGCGAAGTCGGCACCGAAGGCAAACTCGGCGGCCAGGCGCAGGTACCAGGCGTTGCCGGCACCTGGAAGGATCTGACCGACAGTGTCAACTCCATGGCGGGCAACCTGACGGCGCAGGTGCGAAACATCGCCGAGGTGGCGACTGCGATCGCCAATGGCGACCTGTCGCGCAAGATCACCGTCGATGTGCGCGGCGAGATCCTGCTCTTGAAGGACACGCTGAATACTATGGTCGACCAGCTTCGCTCCTTCGCCGGCGAAGTGACGCGTGTCGCCCGCGAAGTCGGCACCGATGGAAGGCTCGGCGGCCAGGCCGTCGTTCCCGGCGTCGCCGGCACCTGGAAGGACCTGACCGACAACGTCAACCTGCTCGCCGCCAATCTGACGACGCAGGTTCGCAACATCGCCGAAGTGACGACCGCCGTGGCGCGCGGCGACCTCTCGCGCAAGATCACCGTCGACGTGAAGGGGGAAATCCTCGAACTGAAGAACACGATCAATACGATGGTCGACCAGCTGAACGCCTTCGCCGGCGAAGTCACACGCGTCGCCCGCGAAGTCGGCACCGAAGGCAAGCTCGGCGGTCAGGCGCAGGTGCCCGGTGTGGCCGGTACCTGGAAAGATCTGACCGACACCGTCAACGTCATGGCCGCCAACCTCACCGAACAGGTGCGCGGCATCGTCAAGGTGGTGACGGCGGTCGCAAACGGCGACCTGAAGCAGAACCTCACCGTCGCCTCGAAGGGCGAGGTGGCAGCCCTTGCCGAGACGATCAACAACATGACGAACACGCTTGCGACCTTCGCCGATCAGGTGACCACGGTGGCGCGCGAAGTCGGCGTTGAAGGCCGCCTCGGCGGTCAGGCAAACGTTCCCGGTACCGCGGGAACGTGGAAGGATCTGACCGGCAACGTCAACCTGCTTGCCGCCAATCTGACGACGCAGGTGCGCGCCATCGCCGAGGTCGCCACCGCCGTCACCAAGGGCGACCTGACGCGGTCGATCAAGGTCGATGCGCGCGGCGAAGTGGCCGAGCTCAAGGACAACATCAACACGATGATCGACAACCTGCGCCTGACGACGGAGCGCAACACCGAGCAGGACTGGCTGAAGACAAATCTGGCGCGCTTCACCAACATGCTGCAGGGCCAGCGCGACCTGACGCTGGTCGGCAAGATGCTGCTTTCGGAGCTGGCGCCGCTGGTCGGCGCGCATCAGGGCGTCATCTACCAGGTGGACGCCGACGAAGAGCAGCCGTTCCTGTCGCTGCTCTCCGTTTATGCGCAGGGCGTCGAAGCGGCGCATCCGCTGCGGCTCGACTTCGGCCAGGGCCTGGTCGGCCAATGCGCCAGCGACGCCCGCCGTATCCTCGTCACCGACCTTCCCGACAATGTCGTGCCGATCAGCTCGGGCGTGTTCACGACGCTGCCGCGAAGCGCGATCGTCCTGCCGGTGCATTTCGAGGGGCAGGTGAAGGCGGTGATCGAGCTTGCCTCTGCAGGCGAATTCACCGAGCTGCAGCTTTCCTTCCTCGACCAGTTGACGACCTCGATCGGCATCGTTCTCAACTCGATCGAAGCGACCATGCAGACCGAAGGCCTGCTCAAGCAGTCGCAGCAGCTCGCGGCCGAACTGCAGACGCAGCAGCGCGAGTTGCAACAGACCAACGAGCAGCTCGGCCAGAAGGCGCAGCAGCTCGAGGAACGCAACGTCGAAGTCGAGGCGAAGAACCAGGAAATCGAGCAGGCCCGCCGCGCGCTCGAGGAAAAGGCGACGGAGCTTGCTCTCACCTCGAAGTACAAATCCGAATTCCTCGCCAACATGTCGCATGAATTGCGCACGCCGTTGAATTCGATCCTTATCCTCGGCCAGCAGCTTGGCGAAAACCCCGACGGCAACCTCTCGGCAAAGCAGGTCGAATTCGCAAAGACCATCCACGGCGCCGGCACCGATCTGCTCAACCTCATCAGCGATATTCTTGATCTGTCGAAGATCGAGTCCGGTACGGTCTCGGTCGACGCCGAGGAGATCTTTGTCAGCAATCTGCTCGAAGTGATGGCGCGGCCATTCCGGCACGAGGCGGAAAACCGCAACCTGTCCTTCGCTATCGAGGTCGGCGCCGATGTGACGAAGAGCATCATTACGGATTCGAAGCGGCTGCAGCAGATCCTCAAGAACCTGCTGTCGAACGCCTTCAAATTCACGGCGCAGGGCGGCATCACACTTCGCGTCGCCTCGGCGGCGAGCGGCTGGTCGCCGGAGCATCCTTCGCTCCGGCATGCGCCATCGGTCATCGCCTTTGAAGTGATCGATACCGGTATCGGCATTCCGCCTGAGAAGCAGCGCATCATCTTCGAGGCGTTCCAGCAGGCGGACGCCTCGACCAGCCGCAAATATGGCGGCACCGGCCTGGGGCTCGCCATCAGCCGCGAACTGGCAAACCTGCTCGGTGGCGAGATCCAGCTGCGCAGCACGCCGGGTGTCGGCAGCACCTTCGTGCTTTACCTGCCGCTCACCTATGTCGGCGCCGGCGCGGTGGCGCCGAAGTCGGCTCCGGCAGCGGCGAATGTCGTCGAATTCGCCGAGGCGGCTGCCCGCCGGGCTGAGAAACCCGCCGAACATGTCGCGGACGACCGCCACCGGATCGAGCCCGGCGACTCCGTGCTGCTCGTCGTCGAAGACGATGCGCATTATGCCCGCGTCCTCGTCGATCTCGCCCGCGACAACGGCTTCAAGGTGTTGGTCGCGATGCGCGGCAGCGATGCGCTTGTTCTTGCACAGGAATACAGGCCGTCGGCGATCTCGCTCGACATCTTCCTGCCCGACATGCTCGGCTGGACGGTGCTGAGCCAGCTCAAACAGAATTCGCAGACGCGACACATTCCGGTGCAGATCATCAGCCTCGACGAGGACCGCCAGCACGGGCTGACTCGCGGCGCCTTCGCCTTCATGAGCAAGCCGACAACGCCGGAAGGTCTCGGCAAGGCGCTGTCGCGGCTGAAGGCTTATGCCCAGCCGCGCCGCAAACAGCTGCTGCTGGTGGAAGACAACGAAGCCGAGCGCATGAGCGTCACCGCCCTTCTTGGGCACGACGACATCGACATAACAAGCGTCGGCTCCGGGTCGGAGGCGCTCACGGTTCTCCGGCAGGGCTCGGCCGACTGCGTCGTGCTCGACCTCACGCTGCCTGACATGTCCGGCTTCGAGGTGCTCGAGCAGATCCGCGACGACGCCGAGATCGCCGAAGTCCCGGTCGTCGTCTTCACCGGCCGGGAGCTTTCGCCTGAGGAAGACGCCACGCTGCACAGCATGGCGCGCAGCGTCGTGGTGAAGGGGGTGGAGTCGCCCGAGCGGCTGCTCGACGAAACGGCGTTGTTCCTGCACCGGGTGGTCGCCGACCTGCCGGCGGCAAAGCAGGCGACGCTGCAGGAGTTGCACAGCTCGGACGAGGATCTCGTCGGCGAGACCGTGTTGCTCGTCGACGATGATGCCCGCAACATCTTTGCGCTCAGCAGCGTGCTCGAACGTCGCGGCATGAAGGTGCTGACCGCGACGACGGGTAGCGAGGCAATCGAGGTCATCAACACCGAGCCCTCGGTGGCGATCGTGCTGATGGATATCATGATGCCCGGGATGGACGGTTACGAGACGATGCAGGTGATCCGCTCGGAGCCCCGCTTCCGACGGCTGCCGATCCTGGCGCTGACGGCTAAGGCGATGAAGGGTGACCGGGAGAAATGCCTGGAAGCGGGCGCGTCGGACTACCTGGCAAAGCCCGTCAACACCGAGCAACTCCTGTCGGCTCTGCGTATGTGGCTGCACCGCTGAGGACCCGGACATGAACCCCGTCAACATCCTCCTCGTCGACGACCAACCCGCCAAACTCCTGAGCTATGAGGTCATCCTTGAAGAACTCGAGGAAAACCTGATCAAGGCGCAATCGGCGCGCGAAGCCTTCGAGCACCTGCTGCGCACGGAAATTGCCGTGATCCTCGTCGACGTCTGCATGCCCGAGCAGGACGGATTCGAACTGGTCAGCATGATCCGGCAGCACCCGCGCTATCAGAACACACCGATCATCTTCGTCTCCGCCGTGATGCTGGCGGAACCAGACCGGTTGCGCGGCTATGCGGTGGGCGCCGTCGATTACGTCTCCGTCCCGATCGTGCCCGAGGTGCTGCGGGCCAAGGTCAGGGTCTTTGCGGATCTCTACAGGAAGACGCGGGAACTCGAACGTCTGAACGCCGAGCTGGAGGCCAGGGTGCACCAGCGCACCGCCGAGCTCGAAGCCTCGGCAGCGCAGTTGCGTCAGCTGAACGAGGAGCTGGAGCACCGGATCGACCAGAGGACACGCGAACGCGAGGAGGCGCTGGCGCAGCTCTTCGAGGCACAGAAGCTCGATACGATCGGCCACCTGACAGGCGGCGTGGCGCACGACTTCAACAATCTTCTGATGGCGGTGCTTGGCAGCCTCAGTCTGCTCAAGAAGCGGCTTCCGGCGGATGAGCGCAGCGAACGTCTGGTGACGAACGCCATCCAGGCGGCCGAACGCGGTACGGCGCTCACCCAGCGCCTGCTTGCCTTCGCTCGCCGACAGGAGCTGAAGCCGCAGGCGGTCGATTTCCTCCGCCTGTTCGAAAACGTCGAGGATCTGCTCGCCAAAGCGGTCGGACCGCGGGTCGAGATCCGAAAGCGCATCCCTGCGGATCTGGAGCCGCTGCTGGTGGACAGCAACCAGCTGGAGCTGGCGCTGCTCAATCTCTTCGTCAATGCGCGGGATGCACTTGAAAGTGGTGGTGCGGTGACGGTCGCCGCGGCGGCGGAGGAGACCCGGCCGGCCGGTCTTGCAGGTGGAAATTACATCAAGATATCGGTGTCGGACGATGGCGAGGGAATGGACGAAGCGACGGTTCTGCGCGCCGCCGAGCCATTCTTCACCACGAAGGGGATCGGCAAGGGCACCGGGCTCGGCCTGTCGATGGTGCACGGCCTGGCAGCGCAATCGGGCGGTTCGATCCAGATTTCGAGCACAAGAGGGAAGGGCACGACCGTCTCCCTCTGGCTGCCCGTCGCGCAGAGCATTCCAAAGGCAGAGCCGGCGGACGTGCCTGCGGCCGCCGAACCCTTGAAAGCAGTCTCGCGATCGCTTGCCATCCTCGTCGTCGACGACGATGCGCTTGTCAGGACCGGAACCGTGGCAATGCTGGAGGATCTCGGGCACCTGCCGCGGGAAGCGGCTTCCGCTACCCAAGCTTTGGAATTCCTCGCTGGCGGACAGGAGTGTGATCTCGTCATCACCGATCATGCCATGCCGGGCATGACGGGCGCCGAGCTCGCACGCCATCTTCGTTCAGCCTTCCCCAACCTGCCCGTTATCCTCGCTTCCGGCTATGTCGAGCTTGCCGAGGATCAGGGGCTCGGCCGGATGCTCAGGATGGCGAAACCGTTCACGCAGGAGCAACTCCAGGCGGCCATGGACGAGGCTCTGAGGGCCACGGTCGCGGCGGCGTGATGGGGCCGGAAAAGGCGGCCGAGACAGACGCGATATTAACGCGGACAGGCCATATTGGATCGGCTGCCGAATATCTTCGACATGGGACATCGCGGCGATGGGACAAAGCAGGCTGCAAGTTGACGAAAGGTGTGTCGTCTGCCCGAAAGTCAGGATGTTCCGTTCGTTGCAGTCAGCTGATTACAGCTTAACTCGCTGAAATAATTGAACTGCCGCCGTTGGCGTTCAGCGGAGGCCGGAGATCGGCGAGGCCGGCCGAGACCAATAAATATCCAGTCTAAACGCAGACGTTGACGCACATCACACAATCAGTCCTGCGAAGTGCGAAATCATGCCGTTGGCATCGGTTGCACCGGTGAAGCCGGTTGCGTCCCATATAATGTGGTGCCGATTGCTGTCGCGGTGGATCGTGACGCAGATCTCCAATGGCGTCGGTGCCTGCCAGGAGAACTCGCTGTTAGGGGCCAGCTGGATGTTGCTGAGAGAAACAAGCTGGTCGGCGTCGAGAAACATGAGCGTGCTCTTGTCGGTGGGATAAAGCTCGTCCCACCGGGCCTGCGCCACCACATTCGCGGACCGGACGAACGCTCCACTATCGGCGTAAGGATCAGCTAGGGCGGCAGTACGCCAAGCGGCGAAGATCCGGGCGATATCCGCCGGGTTGAAGCCGAGCCGGCTGAGAAAATCGATCATCTGGTCACTGCAGAATGTGTCGTAGCCTTGTTGTCCAATCGGTCGGATGTGCTTGACCTCGAAATTCCCAAGAATCGCCATTGCTATTTCCTATGGAGGATTAGTGTGCATCCGCTGTTGCCCGGCATTCTCCCGTCGGTCCCGCGTCTGGTGACACCCAGCACACGGCCACGCGGGATGTGAGAGCGTGACGATCGAAATTGGAATCCTGGCGTCGCATGTTGAGCCCCGGCGACACGTCAACTATCGCCGGAAGCGCCTCGATCTGCCTCTTAGTCTAGAAAAGGATCGTGACGTGTGCGGGAAGCCCCAGAAATTCCGCCAACGCGATCCGCGGCGTCAGTCCTCCTTGTCCCGCCGGCCAAGGATCGCGCACATCCAGGACATTGCCGTCATCCGAGTACCCGTACACGACATAGTAGTGGATCGCCGTGCCAACGACAAATATCCGATCGTTATCTATCTCCGTCCGGACCAGCTCGGCGGTGAGATGTTGCACGAAGCGGCCACCGGTTGCGGCGTTATCGAACGCGTTCCATTGCGTGCGCACCAGTTGCACAACCTGGCTAAGCAGGTTGGCTCCACCCTCTTCCCGCTGCCCGGCGGAGAGGTCCAGAGCCTCCGCCAATTCCCAACGCTCCTGAACGGCGGGATCGAGCTCGGCTAGCGCCCACGTGGTTCTCCTCGCGATGTCGTACTGCAACACCGCAGGGAGGCTGCGGTAGCTCCGGACCATCACCTCGGCGGCAGCGAAGCACCATGAAGATGTCTCCTGAGCAACCAGGGCCGGAGGTGTTGTAACTGTCGGCATTGTCGACTCCTTCGAAACCGTCGGCCGCAGCACGGTTAGTTGTAGCTGATCAATGGAAGCCTATAGTCAGCCTCTATCCGAGCTCGTGTTACCGCCAGATCTTCGACGCCGGCCGCAGAAGCCGCTCCACCCGTCAGGAAGTCCCAGGTTTCCTTCATGCGCTGCCTTGCCTCGTCGCGCTCTTCCTTCGTCAGCGTCGAGATTTCATCCAGCTGAAGCGCGAAAATCCCAACGAAGTCCGACCAGGTGATCTTTCCGACGTCAACGTTCGACAGCACGTAGGAAAAGGCGGTCGCCTGCTCGATTTTCGTCTTCAGCGAGGCGGCCATCACGGATCTCGACCAGGCCATCAGATCGACGCGATAGATCGCAAAATCCGTGGCGTAGACGAAGTATTTGCTTGTCGTCATGGATTGACCTTCGGTTGACCCCAGGAACACCTCAAGAGCCTTTGAGAGAAGCGCAAACACTCCATCGATGATGTTGTTGGTGCCGCCTTCTATAAAGCCGCCAACTGCTGTTTTGATCACTTCCGGTATGTCTTTCATATTGTGCGAGCTGAATGCTCTGGACATGCCGTCGGTGCGAAGTACCTTGGATATGGGCACTGTTTTGTTCGTGCCGTGCCCGGCATCCAGGATCAAAAGGTTAATTTGCTTCGAGAACAGTTCGCGTTTGGTTTCGCCCAACGCTTCGAGTGTTTCCAGTGCTTCTCGTTCCGCTTGAGCCAGATCGCTCGATCCGTCGAATTCAGAAATAATCTTGCCAAAAATGGCCATGGTTCTCTCCTGTTAGGGCGTCCCAATCCCTTTGGGTAGCCCGTCTGCTATAGCATTAAAGACAACTGTGGGTGACATTGAATTAAAAATACAATTAACGGTTAAAGATTTGCCTTAGGAAGTGCGTGGCAGATTGGAACAATTGAGGATTGTATCCGTGCGCCACCGGTGGTCAGGTCTCGCTCGCTGAGCGCACTTCACCCAGCCGAAACTTTTTGCTCTGACAAAAGTTACTCAAACCCATCCACATTTCACCGAAGGCCTCCCCTTGACCAAAACGATGTTCGGCCCCGCATTCACCGAAGATGGCGTTCTGTTTCGCCTTTGGGCTCCACTGCATGAAAGCGTTTCGTTGAAAATCGAAGGCTCTGATCCGCGCCCGATGCAAGCGGCTGAAGATGGCTGGCATAAGTGCGCGGTCGCGGATGCCGGCCCTGGTACGCAGTATCGCTTCATCCTGCCGGACGGTCTTCAAATTCCCGATCCTGCTTCGCGCTTCCAGCCGCAGGATGTGCATGGTCCGAGCGAAGTGGTCGACCTTGCCGCCTATCGCTGGAGCACACGCGAATGGGCCGGCCGGCCTTGGGAGGAGATGGTCATCTACGAACTGCATATCGGCTGCTTCACACCGCAGGGGACTTTCAAGGCCGCGATCGAGCGTCTCGACAATCTGCGGGAGCTGGGCGTCACGGCGCTGCAGATCATGCCGCTCAGCGACTTCCCCGGCCGCTACAACTGGGGCTATGACGGCGTGCTTCCCTTTGCGCCCGACAGCAGTTACGGCCGGCCCGAAGATCTGATGGCGCTGGTCGATGCGGCGCACGAGCGCGGCATCTCCGTTTTCCTCGACGCGGTCTACAACCACTTCGGACCCGATGGGAACTATATCCCCTCTTACGCGCCGCTCTTTACCGATCATCACAGGACCCCCTGGGGCCACGGCATCAATTATGACGGCGACGGCTCTGAGATGATCCGCGAATTCGTCATCGAGAACGCCATTTATTGGATCACCGAGGTCAGGCTCGACGGTTTTCGCTTAGACGCCGTCCACGCCATCAAGGACGACAGTTCTGAGCATCTTCTTCACGCGCTGGCCCGCCGCGTCAAGGCTGCGGCCGGTGGCCGGCATGTTCATCTGATCGTGGAAAACGAGGAGAACGACAGCGACCTTTTGGAACGTGACGCAGACGGCGAGGCGAGGCTGTTCACGGCCCAATGGAACGACGATATGCACCATGTGCTGCATATTACCGCCACCGGTGAAACCTTCGGCTACTATGCCGATTATACCGGTGACGCCGGCAAGCTAGGCCGGGCGCTGGCAGAAGGTTTCGTGTTCCAGGGCGAGCATATGCCCTATCGCGGCGAAAGCCGAGGTAGGCCGAGTGGCCACCTACCGCCCACCGCCTTCGTGTCCTTTATCCAGAACCATGACCAGATCGGCAACCGGGCGCTGGGGGACCGGATCATGGCTTCGAGCCCGACCAATGCCGTCAAGGCCGTCACATCGATCTACCTGCTGGCACCTGAGATACCGATGCTGTTCATGGGCGAGGAATGGGGTGCGCGAGAACCTTTTCCGTTCTTCTGCGACTTCGACGAGGATCTGAACGAAAAGGTCAGGAAGGGCAGGCGCGAGGAGCTTTCGCGCCTGCCGGGTTTCGACGCTGACGAGCTTCTCGACCCGACGGCGCCGTCGACCTTTGCGGCGGCCAAGCTCGACTGGTCAAAACGCGCCTCTTCGGAAATGCTCGAATTCTACCGGGAGCTTCTCAGCCTCCGGCATGGACGAATCGTACCCTTGTTGAAGGGCGCCCGCGGCGGAAACGCGGCCTATTACTCGGCGGGTGCGACGCTTGCGGTCGATTGGACCCTGGCCGGCGATTGGCGCCTTCATCTCGACGCCAACCTCGGCAGCGAGGCGGTGCGGCTTCCCAAGCGGTGCGACCAAGGTGAAACGATCTTCCGCCTCGGCAGCTGCGATGGAGGTCAACTGGCGCCCTGGACAGTGATCTGGCGCATCTCGAAAGGCGAGGGCATCGCATGAAGGCGATCGGACGATGAAGTCTGCCGAGCTCGACAAGCTCGCCCGCCAATACGGGATCAGCTTGACCAGGCCCAGTCCCGACGACGGCGGCGAGGTGGCGATTTCCGCCGACACCAAACGCAAGATACTCTCAGCTTTGGAAGTCGATCTGCCAGGAACCACCCATCGCGGGACGGTTGCACCGCGGCGGGAGCAGGAGCCCGGGCCGGCGAAGGAGACAATTCCCAAGTCATTTCTGCCGAACTTCCTGCTCAAGACGCGGGTCTGGGGGATCAGCCTGCAGCTTTACGAACTGCGGTCGGCGCGAAACTGGGGCATCGGAGATTTCGAGGATCTGTCTGACATGGCCGACTTGGCGGGGAAGCTTGGCGCTGATTTCATCGGTCTCAATCCGCTTCACGCACCATTTCTTGCCGATCCCGATCGCTGCAGCCCCTATGAACCTTCAAGCCGTCAGCATCTCAACCCGCTCTATATCGCGGTCGATAGATTGCCAGGTTTTGTCAGTAGTGCCGAACTCGAACGGCAATTGGAGGGACTTCGCGGGGGGGGCCTCGTCGATTATGTCGGAGTTGCGAGAGCCAAGCTTGGAGCTCTGCGCGATCTCTGGCGCGCCTGGCTGCAGGCGGGTGCCGCCCATGAAGCCTACAATCCCGTTGATTTCGATGCCTTCGTCACCCGAGGCGGCAACAGCTTGCGGCGCCATGCGCTCTTTGAATGTCTTTCGCTTTCCATGGCCGGACGCGGGGCCGGCGCCGGCTGGCAGGGATGGCCGGCAGATTTCCGGCGCTCTGACAGTGCCGCCGTCGCTGAATTCGAGCGTAGGCATGCGGACGAGGTCCGCTTCCACATGTGGCTGCAGTGGCTTGCCCACCGGCAACTGCTGCAGGCAGCGGACCGGGCGCGCGAAGCCGGCCTGCGGATCGGGCTTTATCTCGATCTCGCCGTGGGCGAGGCGGTCGACGGAGCGGCGACATGGAGCGAGCCGGATGTCTATATCTCGAAAGCGACCATCGGCAGCCCTCCCGATCCGTTCGCCATAGAGGGGCAGGACTGGCATCTTGCCGGATATCTGCCTTCCGCGATCGCTGCGGGAGACAGCTCGCCTTACCGGCGCATGGTAAGCGCCGCCATGCGCTATGCCGGTGCGATCCGTATCGATCACGCCCCGGCGCTCCGGCGGCTCTTTCTGGTGCCGCTGGGCAGCAGGCCGGACGGCGGCGCCTATGTCAGCTACCCCGAGCATCGGCTTCTACAGATCCTGGCCGAGACCTCCGCTGAGCATCGATGCCTCGTCATCGGTGAAGCGCTGGGAGTGATACCGCCGGATTTGCCTGACGAACTGGCGGCAGCGCAGATCCTCTCGTATCGCATTCTCTCCTATGAACAGGACGGGAATGGCTTCAAGCCGCCGGATGCCTATCCGATTTTCAGCCTGACTTGCATTTCGACCCACGACCATCAGACGCTTGCCGGCTGGTGGCGCAGCGCCGACATCCAGGATCGCCGCAACCACGGCATCGTGCCGCCCGATCTCACGGAAAAACATCTGCGGCATCGTCGGCGCGAGCGGCGAAATCTGAAGGCAGCGCTGCGCGCCGCCGGCATCGACGTGCCGGCTCGCCTCAGTGCACGGGCAAGCCGGGAGACCTTGCGGGAACTGACTGTCAGCGCCTACCGCTTCATCGCCCGGACTCCGTCGCTTCTCGTCGCGGTTCGGCTTGCCGACCTGACCGACGAGAAAAGGCCTACCAATATCCCTGGCACGAGCGACAGCTACCCCAACTGGAAACCGAAGCTGTCGGTTTCGCTGGAGGACTTGGCGTCGACCCCCCTGCTGCATCGCATTGCGACGGCGATGCGGGAAGAAAGGCCGCGAAGTCGCGCAGCGAGGGAACGATCGGGACGCAGGCGAATTTCCAATAGACAGGGATGAGGATCGCCGCGATGAAACCCACAAAACCACTTGTCGAAGTTGCCGTAGAGACCGAGGGAGGACGGGTGCCGCTGGGCATCATGAACGCCAAGCAGGCAATGTCGCTTCCAGACCATCTCGATGTGAAGGTATCGCATCCCGATCATGAAGCGGGCAGCACCGACAAATTCATTCGGAAGGACGAGCTGCACCGGCACTTGGGCGAGTCCTAGGATGCGGTCAGGAGATTTGAGTTTCAAGCCCGGAACCTCCGCGGGCCTTGAATGTTTGACTCGATAAACGAAGGAGAAAATCATGGCACATGCCGACCGGAAGCATATTGGCGCTGGCTCGAAGGGAAAGGGTGACGGCAGCGGCGCGATGACCAATCTCGACCAGGAACAGCTCCCCGAAAACATGGTCCTTTCGAACCGCGACAAGACGCAGCATTCCAAAGCGCGCGGCCTCGATGGCAAGGCGGTCCAGACCGAACAATATTCCGATCACAGCTCCAATCGAAATCCCAAATGAGGACAAGGTGATGAGCAGCAGATTACCCCCCATTCCCGCCGATAACGTCAGCAGCAAGGGAGCCGGCAAGCCCGTGCGGACCGCGGCAGAGGATACTGCGATGGCAAGCGGCAGCGAAAACCCTGAAAAGAAGGGTCAACAAGGAAACACCAAAGTCAACACCACCCATCAGGGTTACCAACAGGACAGGTAGGAGGCATCGATGTCAACCTCGAAGAAGAGCCCATCGACGATCCGCCAGGGCGGGCCAGGCGCATCCCACGAAAACGCCAAGGCGCCGCTTGAAATACCGAAACCGGCAGCCGAGCCGGACAGACGTACGCGAAGCAAGGTTTCCGGCGGCGGCGGCGAGCATGATCGCCACCACACCCACGACGCAAGAGAGAAGTGAGGGAAAGACTTGGCGCTGGACCTGATGAGCCCAAGGCACGAGGTCCAACGCTTCACATGATCAACATGACGGAAAACAGACCATGACGAGCGCATTCATCCTTGTTGCACTGGCTCTCATCTTCATCTACGCCGGCCCGACATTGCTTTACATCTGCGTCGGTTATGCTGACTACATGATCGAACGGCGCCGACATTTGCTGGCTGTAAAACACGCGGTAAAGCGTCGCAGCGACGAGCTTTAGCTGTCCGGTTGACGGCGGGGCAAGGTTTCGTGTCCTGAAGGATGCCGGCCCCTTTCAGGGTGTTGCCGGCGTAGAAGGTCGCCCCATGGTGTTCTTTCTAGGACGTCCGTGGATACGACTTTTATCAGCCTTGATCAGATAATTCGCCGTGATATGGCCTGGGTTTCCTTCAGGATAGCCTGCCAAGCTCCTTCAGTTCCTGTTTATTTCACTCAACTCCCCGGAACCATTGATCGATCTCCTTAACCTCATGGCTCGGAGGCTCTCGGGGCTGGCAGAGACCGAGCTGCCGATCTTTACCCTGAACGATATCTGCCATATATATTCTTCATAAGGAGAATGATTATGGCAAGCGCAGCGCGAACCTACACCCCCCCCGAAGCCGCAGCTGTCAGTGAGATTGCTGTAAAGTCGGTCCACAATGCAATCGACAAAGGCATTATCGCGGCACACCACGGCCGTGAAGGTCGGATTCTTTTCGACGACGACCTGCTCCGCCTGAAGCTCTGGTACGGCGTAGGATCGATCCTGTCCGCGGAGCGCCGCAAACGCCTGTTCGATACGATCGACCAGAACCGCAGTGCGGATACTGTGAGAGCAGATGATTATCTGATCATCGACGTTGCGCGGGCGAGGGAGCAATTGGCCGCGCGCGCCGAGGCGCTTCGGGAAGCAGAACAGAATATTCAAGCCGTGAAGGGCGTCGCAGGCGGCGAGCCGGTATTCAACGGAACTCGGGTTCCGGTGCGCATGATCGCCGCGATGAAACAGCAAGGCGCCAGCACCGCTGAAATCGTAAAAGGCTACCCGTCCGTCTCAGCGCGAATGGTGGAATTCGCCGAAATCTGGACCGCAGCTCACCCCGCTCGGGGCCGGCCGAAAAAGTTGTCGGAACAGGGACTGAAGGTTAAGTCGGTGAAGCGTTTGCCGCTCGCCAAGGCCGGTTCGAGGAAATCCTCGGACACGGCTTCGTGAAATTCCTCATCGATGAATGCCTGCACACATCTCTCGTGGCCATGGCGCAAGAACATGGCCACGACTGCTTTCATGTCAATTGGCTTGGCCTGAGGGGCGAAACGGACTGGGATCTGATGCCGCGTATCATCGCGGAAGATTTTACGTTCGTGACGAATAACGCCCGCGACTTCAGGAAACTCTACGCCAAAGAGGAGCTGCATGCCGGACTGTTAATCATCGTGCCGCAAGTCCTGCCGTCCTTGCAGCGCGAATTGTTCTCGGCGATGCTGCAGGAACTCGCCGGTTCCAATGAAATCGTGAATGAAGTAGTGGAGATTGCCATCGAAAATGGTGAGATTATCCTGACGCGCTATGCACTGCCGGAGTGAACATCAATCCTCGACGGTGGCAGGTGCCCGGCTCTGCTGCGGGATCTCTATGATGCATAGCTTCGTCGGCGGCTGGTAAGTGGCGACGCTCAGCGACTTGGACTCGGCCAATGCTTTCGGGCTTCTCCATGACATTGAGATCGAATTTCTTTTCTTCTCTTGGCCGGGGTTTCTTCAAGATAGCCTCGCCACGGTCCTTTCAGATCCTGTTTGTTTCATTCGATTTCCCCGGAACCCTTCTCTCCGTTTTCCTCGACATCATGATCAGGTAGAATGCGGTGCTTTACTTCCTCGGCCGCGACCGCAATGCCTCTGGCCGTTCCCGACAAGGCAATCTCGGCCGCGATGAGAGGGTGTTTGCGCACAAGCTTTCCGAGCGCCTTGGCCGTCGCGGCCGCTTTGGCCTGAGACAAGACGCCTTTATCGGCGCGTTTGCGCAAGAGAGATTCCAGCTTTCGCTTTGAATGCTTTGGGGGCGGCGTCGCGTCTAATGCACGGCGACGCCCTTCCGAGGGTTTTCTTCCGCCTGTTTCCGAACCTTCTTCGGGAGCGCCGAACTGGCTGCGTCGCGCACGACATCGATCGCGGCATCTGTTGCGCTATGAAAGGCCTGTCCGACCAGCCCAAGGGTCTTGGTGCCCTTGCGCGTTCCCGATTTTGCGGCGCCGGCAATTTCGTCGCTATCCTCTACCAGCACGGCGGCGGCAGCGCCCGCGCCGGCGATCAACGCCTTTCCCAAGATATCGCGGCCTGTGGGGCTCGCCAGTAATGTTTTCAGTATGGAATTCTTTCGGATGGCCTTCGGCACCTTGTAACCTGCGATCTTCTTCGGAATCTTTGTTTTGGCCATAGTACATCTCCCTTGGAAAGTTAGAAACGCGGTAAAGTGCACCCTGTTCCGAGAGCGGTGGCACAGATCGAGTCAGCAGCGTCGCCGCTCGTTTACAGGAGGCCGGTCCTGTCGAAGCGAAGGGTTTGGCAGGCGCTAGTGGATCGACTGCGAGGTCGGAGCGTTGATCTTGAGCAGATCCGGGGCGGGAAACATCTCGATCAATCCGGCGGCGAGGTCGTCGACATCGGTCTTGCCGTCATTGAAGAGCTGGATCGCGGCGCTGCACAGGATCTGGCTGTCGTGTTCGCTCACCGAGACCCCGAAATGGCGATACCAGCTCATGACGGCCTTCGACAGGCGTCTGAAATCCTGCGGTAGTATCGGTCTGTAGAAAATTGCCATGAACGCCCGCCACGATTGCCGCTTATGTCGTCGCCCTTCACTTAACCAAGATAGTGCCGGCCCTGTTTGAGACCAAGCGCCTTGTTTCCTTGGTGCGTTAGCGCACGGACCAGCTATTCGAGCGGCGTGCCGAGCTCCTTTTGCCTCAGGCGAGAACACCGGCGGCAATGGCGGCCTGGATGGAACGTTGGCGCGCCAGTTCGGCACTTCCGCGTCGGCGAAGCGCATCGACGCAGCGCCGCTTCGCCTCGAAATAGCCGGCGCCCCGAACAGTCGACCAACGATGGTTCAGGGCATCGAGTGCCGCGTCCGGCCCTTCTATGCGCTGCTGCTCGCTCTCTGTGGTGCGGATGAAAACCGGATATTGCCACACCAGCTTGAAATCCACCTCGATGACGTCAGCCATGAGGTGATCCAGAGTTGACGGATTGGCGGTGGCCCCTGCCTCTGTCTCTGGACGTCAGGTGCCGGACCGGGTGGCCAAACGCCTGGCGGGCTGTCGCGGGGAGCCTCGGCCCAATCGGTGCTTCGCGGTTCATGTGGCATCTCCTTTGCCGATCCTTTGCCGAACTGCGCCACGGCACGGTTGTTCCAATTCGACGAGGAACTCCTTCCCAGCGCTACGTCGTTTTGGAACAATGTCCGGCGCCCCTTGTTACTTGTGCGACAAGCAAATGCCTTAGCAGCTGGAGGATTCGATGAGGCGGAGCATGGGACCGGGCCTGATTTTGGCTATCGCGCTGACGGGCTGCACGACCAGCGCAGGCAGTTACTCGTCGGCGGGGCTGGAGCCCATCCCAGGCAGCATCACCTATCACGGGCAGCCCCGCACAAAGCTGACGAAATCACCGGCCGGTTCATCCTTCCCGCACACCTTCACGGATCAGTGGGGGCGGGAAGTCGAGGAGATCTATATTATCCAGCCCGACCGCAGCTTGGTGATTTCCCAGCGCCATTACCGACCGATTTTTTCGCTCGACGACGACTAGGAGGAGACCTGATCATGCCGCGCCGCAAGAACACTGTGGGGACGACGCTTGATACCGAAGGAGCCAAAATCGGCGAGCCAGTTCCGAAAGCGATCATCGATATCAACACCGCCTCCGTCGGGGTCCCCCGCCAGGCCGAGGATGATTTGCGCACAGAATTGAGCGCTCTGCGGCAACAGGTCGATAGGCTTCAGCAGCAAGTCATCAGCGTCGGGCGATCGGCCACGGCCGGCGCCGAAAAGGCTGCTCGCCAGACCGGAGCTCTGGTGAAAAATTATCCGCTATCATCCTTTGCCCTCATGGCTGCTGTCGCGGGTTTGTTGGCGCTTGCCTCGCGTCAGTTATCCTCGCCGCGCCATCGCGGGCCGGCGGCCTTGCGAGAACTCAGGGATCTGTACGAGAGGCTGCGCGAGCGGATTTGACAAGATTTTAGGATTGCCAGCATCCCGATTCTGCCCGACTCTCTCTCGGGCAAGGAGGGAAATGTATGCTCGACGTCCTTATACGAAGCGCTCTCGATATTGTCCGGCGCGCGGAGCGCTTGATCGAAGCGGCGAGAGGGTTGCTTGACAGGCATGATCTTGATGAGGTCGAGCGATATGAACTCGATCATGAGATCGAACGGCTGAAGGAAACGGTTCTTGCGGTGGACGAGGCTGTCCGGTCGCTCGCGCGCAAGAGCGAACACTGGCCTCAGGCCCCTCGGGTCCACGCATTACAGGCGACATTGCACTGATTTTGCGACTTTTACAGGCTTTTGTCTCTTCCGTAAGCGTCTGTTTTTAAACTGTTTTATCAGGCATAATTGCATGTCACGCCGATGTCACGCGACCATGGACGCAATATATGCTTGATTGGGCCACTCAGCGCTTATGATTTCCGGCACCAGGTGCAGTGGAACAGGGGGACGAGGGACAGGGCGCTGTTATCGTTGAGGCATCGCGATGACTTTGAAAACCTCCGGGCAGACATCTGAGCCCGACGAATTCGTATTTCCGGTTCACACCCGGACGATCGCTGAGATACGATATGACATTCGCAACCACGTCATGACGGTCGTCTATCACGACGGCCGCACGCGCACGACTGCCGGCATACGGGGTCCGGCGATGCTCAGGATCCTCGCTCAGCGTCCGCTGGAGCGCTCCCCGTTCCTTTTGCGGAGTGTCATCTGATCGAGAAAGCCGGCACACCCGCCGCTAAATCGTCTTGGTCGTGCATCCATTTCGGATGAGATGCGTTCATTCTGATAGTCAGACTATGGAGGGAACGCCGATGACCTTTCCACCGCCAAAAGCCGAGGCTCCCGCTCAGCGCTTCGAAGAGGCGAGCGCTGCTGCGCGCGACGCTTTGGAGAAGCTGATTGCAGCCGCCAATCAAGCCGGATGGGGAACCGAGGAAATCTCGGTCGCATTCCTTGAGGCGGCGCGGTTTTTGACCGAGGCCAATAAAAAAGACCCCGATCCTGCGGACGATCCCGTGATTAGCGACGTGCCGGGCAAGCGGGAGCAGATTGGCCACGGTGAGCTTTTCGATTAGGACGTCGTTCACATCCGGCTTAGGACCAAACTCACCGGCCAATCCTTGCGACCGAGCTGCGGATAACGAGGCTCGTGCTGACCCGTAGCCGTTCAACGGCTAGGGGCATCTGTTCGATGCGGGCGACGACCCGCTCGCCGGCAAGTTTGCCCATCTCATAGACGCGTTGGTCGACGACGGTAATTGGGGGAACGGTAACGCTCGTCCAATCGGCATCCAGAAAGGAAATCATCGAGATATCGTCGGGAATTGATAGGCCGAGTGACTGCAGTGACTTGAAGACGCGCAGCCCCACCAGGCTGTCCGATGCGAGGATCGCCGTTGGCGGCGACGAATCCGAGAGCAGACGTTTGATCACGGCGTCCGTGTGCGGTTGGTCCGTCGCGCCGAGCCGGACATAGTGAAGAGGGTCGGGCAAGCCTGCCTCCGTCAGGACGCTCACGAAGCCCTCAACGCGTTCACGCACGGCAGAATTCGAAATGCGGGCGGTATCGGTGAGCCCGTCGTCCTCGGCGTCCATGGCGGAGACGTAAGCCAGACGTCGATGTCCTGCCTCGACCATGAACCGGGCGGCGGCGATGGCGGCCTCGCGATCATCGCCGGTCACGGCGTCGACATTGAGCTCCGGGATGCTCCGGTCGAACAGGACCAGCGGAATACCGGCGCGGCCGACGTGCCGGAGATGGTGGATGCTGTCGCAGTGGGCGGGTGTCACGATCAGGCCATCGACACGCTTACCGATCAGGAGGTCGACGGCTGATTTCTCCGATTCAAGCTTCTCGCCCGAATTGGAAATGATCACGTCGAAGCCGGCGAGCCGAGCCGCATCGCTGATGCCGCGCACCGCCAGACTGAAGAAGGCGTTTTCGATATCGCCGACGACGATCCCGATGATGCCGGACCGGCCGGTGCTCATGCTGCGAGCAAGTTCGTTCGGCCGGTATTCGAGAGCCGCCGCCGCCGCTAGGACCTGATCCTTGATCTTGCCGCTGACGACGCCGTAGCCGCCGAGCACGCGGGCGGCCGTCGCTTTCGACACTCGTGCAGCCTTCGCGACGTCGGCGACCGTGACTGAACGTTTCGGAGCAGCGGAATTTTCCATGCCGCAGCACTACAAGAGTTGTTGACGGGCGGTCAATTGACAGTTATCAAATCTGTTGTGAGACCGGTCTCTTTTTGCTGGAGACCGGTATCTTTACGGATCTGGTTGCCGCAGAACGGCGGCAAGTGCGGATAAACAGCTAATGCCGACAAGAGCATTCCTTCGGAGCGGAGAACGAACATGAAGTTTTTTGAATCACTTCCGGCAGTCATTGCGCCTCTGCAAGCCGGTTTCGCGGCCTGCTTTCTGGCGGTGGGAGTCGGCTTCGCAGTAGCGGCCGACAATCCCTACAATCTGATCGAGCCCAGCGTCATTAGCGTCGGCACGATGGGCGATGCCAAGCCCTATACATTCGCGACCGCGGATGGCCAGTTCACCGGTTTCGACATCGAACTGTTTCTCAACGTCGTGTCCCGGCTCGGCTTTGCGAAGGACAAGGTGACGTTCACCGGCCAGGAATTTTCGGCGCTCCTGCCATCGGTGGCAAACGAGCGGTTCGACGTTGCCGTCGCCGCGATCGGAACAACCGAAGCCCGCAAGAAGACCGTCGACTTCTCCGACGGCTATCTCGCCGGTTATCTCTCGGTGCTGACGTCGGATGCCGCCATCAAGGACGCGGCCGGGCTGAAGGGCAAGCGGCTCGGCGTCGTGCAGGGAACCTTGCAGGAAGTCTACGCCGCCAAGAATTTTGGCGAGACCGATCTCGTGAAATTTCCCGACAACAATTCCGCCGTCGCCGCACTCAACAACGGCACGATCGATGCTCATTTCCTCGACTACGAGGCGGCCAAACAATATGGAGAGCGCTATCCTGCGCTGAAAGTCGCCGTCAACATCCCGTCCTTCGATGCTCCGGCCGGATTCGTGATCAGGAAGGGCAACGATACCTTTCGCACGGCACTGAACGGCGCCCTTCACGAGGCAATGCAGGACGGCACCTGGAAGACCCTCTATGAGAAGTGGTTCCCCGGCTCGCCGATGCCGGATCAATACCTCCCCAAGAAGTGAGGCCGCAAGCCGTCCGTCAAAAACGGACGGCTGACCTCGATGGCGGCACGCCCGGCAAGGGCTTCGATGGGGATTTTTATGAATTGGCTTGAGAATCTGCGCCGCAGCTTCCTCGACTGGGAGGCGATGGCGGACGTGCTGCCGAGCATGATCAATGTCGGCCTGAAAAATACTTTGATCCTGGCCGCGGCTTCGACCGTGCTCGGCGTCATCATCGGCATGGTTCTTGCTGTGATGGGGATCTCTCAGTCTCGCTGGCTGCGGCTGCCGGCGCGCATCTATACCGATATCTTTCGCGGTCTGCCGGCGATCGTCACCATTCTGATCATCGGCCAGGGCTTTGCCCGGATCGGACGCGATATCTTCGGTCCGTCGCCGTTCCCGCTCGGTATATTGGCGCTCAGCCTGATCGCCGGCGCCTATATCGGCGAAATCTTTCGCTCGGGCATCCAAAGCGTCGAGCGTGGCCAGATGGAGGCCTGCCGGGCGCTCAGCATGAGTTATGGGCAAGGCATGCGCCTGATCGTCATACCGCAGGGCATCAGACGCGTACTGCCGGCGCTGGTCAACCAGTTCATCGGCAACGTCAAGGATTCGAGCCTCGTCTATTTCCTCGGATTGCTCGCTTCCGAGCGGGAGATTTTCCGCGTCGGTCAAGACCAGGCGGTCGTGACCGGCAATCTCTCGCCGCTGCTGCTGGCAGGTGTTTTCTACCTCGTGATCACCGTGCCGCTGACCCACTTCGTCAATTATATCGACGCGAGGCTGCGATTGGGAAAGCAGGGGCGCGGTCCCGGTCCGGCGAGCGGATTGGTCGAGGTGAGCGAGCTTGCGGCGGCAGCCGGTCCCCACTCCATCGTCGACGCCGCGAGCTGCGATCACCGGCATTTCAGGGGCGGGACCCTGCAAATCCGGGATCTGAGCATGTCCTACGGCGAGGTCGAGGTACTCAAGGGCGTCGATCTCGATATCGCCGCCGGAACCGTCACTTGCATCATCGGCCCTTCCGGCTCGGGGAAATCGACGCTCTTGCGTTGCATGAACAGGCTCGTCGAACCGAAGGGCGGTGACATACGGCTCGACGGCGAGAGCATCCTGGCGATGAGGCCGGAAAAGCTCCGTCGCCGGGTCGGCATGGTGTTCCAGCACTTCAACCTGTTTCCCGACCACACTGCTCTCGAGAACGTCATGCTTGCGCTGACGAAGATCAAAAGGATGCCGAGGCAGGAGGCGCGACGTGTCGCAGAGGCGCGCCTGGCCGATGTCGGTCTGGCCGCGCGCAGGGATCACCGGCCGGCGGGCCTTTCCGGCGGTCAGCAGCAGCGGGTCGCGATCGCGCGAGCGCTGGCCATGGATCCGGAGGTCATCCTGTTCGACGAGGTGACGAGCGCGCTTGATCCCGAACTGGTGAAGGGCGTGCTCGACCTGATGGCAACGCTGGGCCGCCAGGGCATGACGATGGCCGTCGTGACGCATGAGATGGGATTTGCCCGCCGCGTGGCCGACCAGGTGGTCTTCATGGATGAGGGCCGTATCGTCGAAGCCGGCTCGCCGCAACAGATTTTCGACAATCCGCAAAGCGAGCGGCTGAAGCGCTTCCTTGCGGAAGTTCTGTGAGGCGTCAGACCGTAACGCGTTCAATTCATTTCAATCAAGCAAGAGCAGGAACAGGTTACCGACATGAATGCTTCCACCAAACCTTCGAGGGTCGTTGTCATCGGCGGCGGGATTTTCGGCGTCTCGACTGCCCTCCATTTGGCTCGGCTCGGGGTTGATACACTGCTGGTCAATGACGGCGCGCTTGCCAACGGTGCCTCTGGCCGATCGCTCGCCTGGCTGAACTCGGCGCGAAAACGCTCCGATGCCTATCACCGGCTGCGTCTGGCAGGCATTGACCGCTATCGCACGCTGGCTGCTCGATACCCCGATGCGTCGTGGCTGCGCTTCGACGGCGGCCTGACCTGGAATGCGGACGACGCCAGCAATGAGATCGCCGAAGTCTTCGACCATGAACGTAACCTCGGCTATCACGCACAATGGCTCACCCCGGAGAAGATCGCTACGGTGACGCCTGGCGTCGACCCGAGCGCCGTGACGCCGCAAGGCGCAATCTTCAACCCGGGGGAAGGTTGGGTCGATCTTCCCTCTCTGATTGGCAGGCTTGCGGAAGAATTCCGTGCGATGGGCGGCGAGATCATCACTGATGCCGGACGGGCGGCGGTCGATGTCAGCAACGGGCGCGCCCGCGGCGTAATCACGGCGGACGGCATGCGCCACCAGGCCGACGCCGTGCTGCTCGCTGCAGGCAGCAAGGTTCCCGCAATCGTCGCGGAGGCCGGCCAGCAGATCGAGGATGCGACGCCCATCGCCCTTCTTGTCAGGACGAAGCCGATCCGCCACGCCCTGAAGGCCGTGCTCAACACGCCGCGCGTCGCCATTCGACCGATGCCCAATGGCGGCTTCGCACTCGATTCCGCCTGGTCGGAGGAGGAGGTGAGCGCCAACCCCGACGGCAGCTACAATGTCAGGCAATCGACGCTGCAGGGACTGCTGCGAGAAGCGTCGAGAGTCCTCGAAGGCAATCCGGTGCTGGAGATCGAAGATTATGGCGTTGGTCCGAAACCGATTCCGGGTGATGGCGAGCCTGTCTTCGGCGAGCTGTCGTCGATCCCAGGCTATTTCGTCGCCTTCAGCCATAGCGGCGCCACCCTTGGCCTGATCGCCGGCGAACTGCTGGCGGACGAGATCGCCATGGGCCGCCGCCATCCGCTGCTTTCCGACTTCCGACCTGAGCGCTTCAGCGCGGCGTCCCGGTGACGGCCGCGATGGCCGCCAGCCTGACTGCGGACGGATCAATTTGAGCTATCGAGCGTTTTGGCGAAAGGAACCAACGGGAGACGCATCATGTTCAAGGATCAGGCTGTCGCCTTCGGCGCCGAAGATAATCGCGGCGATGCCGCCGCTTCAATGCCGACTGGAGAAGAACCGGTCATCAATCCGGATCTCATTCGGCGTGAGGGGTTCGCGAGCGAGGCCGAATACCGCGCCTACTTTGCCACATTGGGCGGAGATGCGACCGCTCCAACCGAAAATCACGTGGCAGAACCGGTGCGGACTTCCGGGGAGCACATCCTGGAAACCCGGCTGCAGGAATTGAAATGGGAACTCGAAATTCTGCGGGCTCGCCTTCACGGAATTCGACGCCAGGCCGCAACCGTTGTAACGGAAAACGTCAGATGGGCTGATTCCAGCGCCCATGCCCAGCTCGGTGATCAGCCTTGGCTGAAGCTCGCCGGCGCGATGGCCGGTGCATTCGTCCTCACCAGGGGGTTGAGACGGCTGCCTTGGGGAACCGTGGCGACAACGGCACTGCCCCTGGCCGTCGCTGCGATGAATCGAAAGCTCGCGCGGCGGTAATGGCAGCGGGTGGTTCTGCATGAGATGCCGTGTTGGTTCTTCACTTTGGAAGGGGCGCCATCATCTCGCCGAAGTGTTCGTGACATCCTTCCATTTTGACGGAGGCGAACATGGCTGGACATGACGCTCGCTATGTCGAGATTACGACGCGTCTTCGCTCGGTACGATCGTTCTGCGACTTCCTCGCGCAGGGCGGAACCGTCCGCGTCGCCCAATCGGATGGCGGCCCCTATAAGGATGTCACCGCCGCGCTCTTGGAGCAAAAGCGCAGGGAGGCGGAGGCACTTGCTCGCACGCGCAGACATCTCTACCCGGAACTCGCCGACGAAGAGGTGGCGCCGCCGCTCTACAGCCGTCATTGACGCCCCGACGCTCCGGTAAGCGGCGCAACGCGCTCTGCGCGGGCATTCTGCTGCGCACCGGCCTGTCCAGGAAGAATTGACCTCGTGCAGCGCATTGTACTGCTCCCGGCTCGAACGTGCGATGACATCCATCTGCTCGGATCCGGTGACCACTTTTGCGGAGATGCTTTTGCGGACTTCGCTCGTTTCGCGCCGCCGTGGCCAGAATGTCGTTGTTCTGCCGGACACTCTGGTGCGTGAACCGCCGGGCGTTGGCGATTGATCAGGCGAAACTGATTTCTGCAAGAAGAGGGAGGTGGTCGGAGGCGACCCGCGTCAGCCGGGTCTGGAGGACTGTTGCCCGTTGGACGACAAGGTCTTCGGTGACGAAGATGTGGTCGAGGCGCATCAGCGGATAGCGGGAGGGAAAGGTTGCTTTCGGGGCGCCGCCCCCGGCGGCAATCTGCGCATCCTTAAGGGAGCGCGCGACGAGCCGGTATGTCGCCGACGAGGGGATGGCGTTGAAATCGCCGCAGAGGATGGTCGGCAAAGGAGCTTCCGCCGTCCCGTGCAGCCAGCCGGAATTCAACAGCGTCGTCATCTGCCGGATGCGTTCACGGCCGCGAAGGCCGAGATGGGTGTTGACGACGAGAAGCTTCCGGTCGCCGGCCATGATCTCGACCGAAAGCGCCCCTCTAGCTTCGCCGACCGAGGGCAGCGGGCCGGCCTTGACCGCGCCTGTCGGGAGGGAGGTGATGATTGCATCGCCATACTGTTCTTCGGCCACCGACAGGGCGGGGTGGAAGTGCGCCTGCATTTTCAGCAGCGAAGCGATCACATGCGCCTGATCGATGCCGCCTGTCCGGCGCCTGCCGACGTCCACCTCCTGAAGCGCGATGATATCGGCCCCCGTCTCGGCAATGACGGAAGCGATGCGGCCGGGCTCGAGTTTCCGGTCACTGCCGACGCAGCTATGTACGTTGTAGGTCAGGAGTTTGATTGGTTTGTCCTGCATGGGCCCAGTGAAAGCTCGTTCCCCCCGAGGAAGCGGATAGCCGTCCCTTCTCCGGGGGAACACAGAACTCCTTTGATCGTTCCAGAAGATGAGCCCGCCGCCCGAACTTCGGAATGGATGATCGATGAGCCTAAAAAAAATTATCTTGAATGGACTGCTCGTAGCCGGGCTTTGTCTTGCAGTCTTTCTTCTCTACCGCATATTCCAGCAATATAGCCTGGATCAGATCATCCAGTCGGTCCGCAGCATACCTTTTGCGACTTTCTACCCCGCGCTTCTCTTTGCGGCGGCATCCTATCTATGCCTGAGCTGTTTCGACTTGCTGGCGATCCGTTCGCTCGGCAAGTCCTTGCCTTATCGAAAGATCATGCTCGCCTCCTTCATCAGTCTTTCGCTCGGCCACAATATCGGCTTTGCGGGTCTGAGCAGCGGCGCCTTCCGCTATCGCTATTATTCCCGCTGGGGCCTGACGACCGAGGATGTGGCGAAGATCATCCTGTTTTGCGGCGTCACTGTCGGCCTCGGGCTCGTCACGCTCGGCGGCCTCGCGCTGACCGTCAATCCCGATGACGCGGCACGCCTGCTGCGCACCGATGCGGCAAGCACACGCATCTTCGGATTGCTGGCGCTGATCGTGCCGGTTGTCTATTCAGGGTTGACGTTCTTCATTCGCGGTCGGCTGAGGCTGTGGCGCTGGTCGTTTCAATTGCCACGCTTCTCCATCGCTGTCGCGCAGGTGTGTGTCGGCACGATCAATTTCATCTTCGTGTCCGCCTGCCTGCACCAGATGCTCTCGACCTTCGCCGACGTTGCCTTCTTCAGGTCGGTCACGGCGTACGTTCTCGCCAACTCGGCGATCCTCGCGACGCATGTGCCGGGCGGTCTGGGGGTGCTGGAGGCAACCGTCTCTTATGTCGTGCCGCAAGGGGCTTCGATCGGAGCGCTGATTGCGTTCCGATGCGCCTACTTCTTCATCCCGCTGGCGCTCGGCACGATGCTTCTCCTCATCACCGAGTTGGTCTTCCGACGGTCACGCAGTGCGGACGAAGAGGCGGACGAGGGCGCCGAGGCCCAGTCGGTGTAGAAGCAGGAAGGGCCGCGCCGGGTCGAAGATTGCCGTGCCCGTGATTGGCGAAATTTTGCCGGAGAGATCGACGGGAAACTCCCTGAGGCCCGGCGCGTCGTTCAGCATGTCTATCGCTGCAATTATCGAACCGCTTTGCCCGTAAGCAGCGGCAAAGGTTTCCGTGGTCGTCCCGAGATATTCAGCCAGCAGGCGGTGGCGCAGGTCCGCGATGGCGCGCCGATGTTCGTCGTTGTGGGCCTCGAGCAGAAGATCGCATTCCGTGTCCAATCCCTCCGAGCGATTGTTGAGATTGGACGAGCCGATCCGGATCAGTTCGTCGTCGGCAATCATCAGTTTCGAATGAATGAGCACCTCGATCTCGCGCTCCTTGCCCGACCCAGGTCCTGACACCACCGGATAATACACGCGCAGCCGGTTTGCCCGATCGGCGCGTTTGAGGAGGCGGATGACTCGGTCGCGATTGCCGCCCATAACGACTTTTTCGATCAGCCCGTGAGAGCTGCGCGTGCAGATGACGACAACCTCCGGGCCATCTTCCTCCTGCAGCCGTTTGGCAATGGCTTTGGCGACGCGGAAGGACGCGAGATATTGGGCCTCGATATAGAGTTGCCGCCGGGCCCGGGCTATGATCCCCAGCGTCGAGGCGATCCCGTCGCAGATGCCGGTGCGCCAGGTAGTCGCGGGCTCCGTCAGTGCGAAGCCAACCGGAATGTCCCGCATCGAAACGGCAAGATCGTCCGGCCAGGCGAAGGGCATGTTCTCGGAAAGCGGCAGATGCTTTTCACCGGTCGCCGCTTCCCAGCGCCGTCGGGCGATATCGCCGATCAGCCGGGCTGCGTCACCAGTGACCATCGCCTGCACGTCATGCAGCGGATCGTATGGAGCGCCTTCGGGGTCGCGCCGCAGCCTGTCCTTGGCGCGATGCCGCTTGGTATCCCAACGCCTTGCCGTGAGGTCGATGCCACCGATGAAGGCGACGGAGTCGTCGATGCAGACAAGCTTCTGATGGTGACAGCCGCGCAGCACACTCTGAAGATCGAAACGCAGATCGATCCGGGCATTCCTTGGGAAGTTTTTCCTCCGGAGCAGATCTATCGACTTGTCCGAATAGATCGGCCCAAGCGTCCAGACAAGGATGCGTATTTCTAGGTTGGGGTTTGCCGCGGCCAGAGCATGCAGCAGGTCGGCCAAGGTTTCATCGGACTTTTCCGGCTCCATCCGAATGTCGGGATGGAAATCCCATCCAACGATCCAGACGGTACGTCGTGCCAGCCGCAGCGCCCGCGAGATTTCGGTGAAATATTTGTTGCCGTTGATCAGAAAGGCTGCTTTTTCCGCATGTCCCTGGAGCCGCAATGCCGTACATCCCTCTTTTTCGCCGCTCGGATGTTGCGCTTTTGTTCGGGTGAGGTAGGTTTGATCGGACATGCTTTCGAAAGCGGTCATGTTTGCCTCGGGCGATTTGACTGAAAACAAACGCCTGAAATTTCGCGCGGTTCCGATCAGGACGCTGCAGCCGGGGCGGACGGGCATAGAAGATGTAGGAAAAGAAATGTCACGACGAGCAGGCAGTGCCGACCTTCCCCTTCACGGGGGACGCGTGCCGCATTGGCTTGGCGACCGAATGACGCGGCTGGGAACGCTGATCACAGAAGCGATCGTTCATCATTATGGCCGCGATGAATTCCTGCGCCGGCTCGCCCACCCTTTCTGGTTCCAGTCCTTCGGCGCGGTCATGGGCATGGATTGGCATTCCTCCGGCATTACGACAAGCGTTCTCGGTGCATTGAAGCGCGGGCTGAAGCCGCGCGCCGGCGAGCTCGGCCTGCATGTCTGCGGCGGACGCGGGGCGCATTCGCGCAGAACCCCGCAGGAGCTCGTCTCGATCGGCGAGCGCGTCGGTCTCGACGGCGAGGGGCTTGCGACGACGAGCCGCCTCATCGCCAAGGTCGACAGCGCCGCGCTTCAGGACGGCTTCGACCTTTATCTTCACGGCTTCATCGTCGCCGATGACGGCCATTGGGTGGTGGTGCAGCAGGGCATGAACGGTGACAGACGGCAGGCGCGGCGTTATCACTGGCTCTCCGAAGGGCTCGAAAGTTTCGTCGACTCGCCGCATGCAGCAATTGAAGGCAGAAGTCAGGGCGAAATCGTCAATCTCGCCGACAAACGCGCAGAGCGCTCGCGGCGCGGCCAGCTGGATCTGCTCGCGACCCTCGGCCCCGACAGAATCATCCGCGAGGCGGCCGCGCTGATGCGTGTGGAGGAGCCGGCGCCCGAACCCGCTGCACAGCCGATGCTGCCGCATCTCATCATGCCCGCTCATCACGACGTGCGCGAGAGCGATGTCCACATGCGCCGCCTGCATGGAAATCTGGCGGCAGCGGCCGACCGCGGGCCGGTGGATTTTCAGGAGTTGCTCCTCGTACCAGGCGTCGGCGCCCGCACGGTAAAGGCGCTGGCGATGGTGGCGGAAGTGGTACACGGCGCGCCCTGCCGTTTTTCCGACCCGGCGCGCTTCTCGATCGCCCATGGCGGCAAGGATCGCCATCCCTTCCCGGTACCGCTCAAGGTCTATGACGAAACGATCGGCGTGATGAAATCGGCGGTGCTGAAGGGCAGGCTCGGGCGTGAAGAGGAGCTGCAGGCGCTGAAGCGCCTGGACGAGCAATCGCGGCAGATGGAACGCTATGTCACGGGTCCCGATCTCAAAGAGATCATCGCCGGCGAATTCCGCCAATCCGCCGATTTCGGCGGCCGCAGCGTCTTCGGCTGGGAGCCTCCCGGGGGTGAGGATTAGGCGGTGACGGCGAATGTCTCAGCGATTTCGGGCGGCATCATGCCATCGATTCGGATTTTCAGGCCGATGCGCTGTTCAATCGCCCGGTGAAGGCACACCCTCACGGATCACTTTCGAAAAATCGTCGGCGGCGCCGGCACCTTTTGCCCGTGCGGCGATATGCGCCGCCGCTTTCAACTCCTCAAAAGGTAGCCTCATGTCGAGTGCTTTCCGGTCATAGGCGAATTCCGGAAGGTAACCGTTCACGATCAGCCGCCAATCGAACGGAAATGCAGCGCCGACGGCCCGCATCATTTTGGCGGCAGTCGTGGTGCAGTTGGTGGTGAGCGAGTTGTAGAAGCGCGGGTGTTCGGCGAGCGTGTTCGCATCGCTCACATATTGCAGGAGAAGGCGAGTGGCATTGGCCGGCGGAACGCCCATGCGAAAAAGCTGAACGTCCTCGCCGCGTATGTTGGATCGAACAAGAATGACGTCGCTTTCGGTGGCCGCGATGATGACGAGGGGATTGCTTTTGAAGAGGTCGCCGATCGGAGAGAATTTACCCCCAGCCGTCCTCCGCACTTCGATCGACCACGCCAGGTATTGGTCGTCGTCGAACCCGAAACTCAGGATCATGTGTGCCATCTCAGGCCCTGCCCAATATGACATGAACAGATCGAGGCTCCTGAGCGTGTTCAGGTCGTAGGTGCGCGACTCCCATTTCTCCACAAAACCGCCATCCGTTTTCCAGGTGAAATTTCTGACATTGGTCAGCGTGAGGATGTTGCCGTTGACCGTGCCTGTCACCTGCCTGGCGACGTCTCCCGCCCAGTCGGCCGTCACCGGCGGCTTGATTGAGTTCCACCACACGGCGATGCCTGCAAAGCATAGGACGAAAGGAAGGATAACCAAGGGGCGTGGCTTCCAGATTATGGAAACTGCCGCGGCTACACCGACCAATGCGAGGACTCCTGCTGCGACCTGTCGGATCGGCAGGGAAACAGGCAGACGATAGAATAGCGCGAGAGATGCCCATATGGTCGCCAGCAGAAACGCTATCGAGAAAACAGCCTTTGCAGCCCAGAACATTATCCGAACGAGCAGGGGCGCCTGCCGCCGTACGCGGCCTGCAGATCTTGACGCACTTTGGCTGTTGTTGAAACGCATGACGCCTTCCTAGCCCTGGTTGAAGGTCAATCGATGAATTCGATGTCCCGGGCATGTGACGAGGGCCGAGAAGGCGTATTTATCCGGAGACGCGGCTCTCGTGACGGGCAGAACAATCTGTCTTGAACCGAGGACGCTTGTCCAGTCCGTATCGGACAAAACAAAAGGGTGTTACGTGCTGAGGACAGTCGAATATATCCGGGCGATATGTCCGTGCCCGTCGGAACGGCGCCGGCAAGAGATGATCCTTCCCGGCAAGACGCCGATCCGGTTCGTCAGTGCCCGTCCGGGGGGATGGCTTCCGCCGGCACCGTCTCCTTCAGGTTCTTCCGGTGGAAGATGAACAGGCCGGCAAAGACGATGATTGCGGCGCCGACGACGATCTGCATATCGGGAATATCGTTGAAGAAGATGTAGCCCAGTACGATCGCCCAGAGCAGCAGCGTATATTGGAGCGGCGCCAGCAGTGATGCCGGGGCGAGCTTCAGCGAACGCGTGATCAGCAGATGCGCGCAGGTGGCGACGATGCCGAGCAGCAGCATGCCGGCCCAATCGATCGACGCCGCCGGCTGCCAGTTGCCGATGCTGAGCACGATGCCGGTGGCAAGGGCGGCGACCGTCTGCCATGTCACCAACGTCGTGTCGCTGGTCGAACGCAGGTAGCGGCTCATCACCAATGACAGCGCGAAGGAAAGACTGCCGGCAAGGCCGAAGAGCGACGGAAGCGACAGCATCGCCGTCGAAGGGCGCAGTGCGATAACGACGCCGGCGAAACCGACCAAAACGGCGAGCCAACGGCGCCAACCGATCTTTTCCCCGAGAAAGAAATGCGAGAGCGCCGCAATATAGATCGGCCCGGCCATATAGAAGGTCATGACATCGGCGAGCGGCAGATAGGCGACGGCCGCATAAAACAGCGCGACATCGCCGGTCGCCAGGACGACCCGCATGAACTGCAAGCCTTTCTGCTCGACGCGGAGGAGGGCCATCGGCCCTTGCCGCAGGATCATCGGCCCGAGGACGATGAATGCCCCGACCGAGCGGATCACCAGCACCTGGCCGACGGCAAAGCTCGCCACCAGCCATTTGCCCATCGCATCGTTTAGCGCAAACAGCAGATCGCCGAGCAGCATCAACACGACGCCCGTCGTGATCAGGTTTCCGGCATTGGCGACGGGCGCCTTCGTCTTCATTCCTCGAATCCTCGCAAAGACGGCCGCGAATGCGCGGCCAGGTGCGGATTCGACCCTAACGCCGCCGGTGTCAACCGTCAGTTTGAAACGCTTGCATTGAATTTCACATAAGTGGCAGGGTGAGCGACTGTGCGCTGGCGCATGCCCGACACGCGCTGTACTTTTTAGACTTTGCCACGTCCAGTCGAATTGAGCGGAAACCGCGGAGGTCGACCCCCTCAGTATCTCCAGCTTGTATAGTCGTCGGCAAGGCATCCGAACGGAGCGCGATCCTGGCCGAACCGCTTGCGCAATTGAATGCATCCCCATTTGTTCAATGGTGTCGGCATGAGATTGTTGATATCCATCCCCGGCGACTGGAAAGGTGTGCTGGCACTCGTCACATACCAAAGCCAGAAACCGATGAAGCCAGCCAGGATCAAAAGGAGGGTGCCGAAAAACAGCCGCAGCCGGCCCGCGACTGACATCGTTTTTCCGCGCTTCCCGATCAAGACCGGCACAGTCTGGCCACCGCCGTGCTGGGAGAATTGCGCAAGCGCAACCTTTCGCTCGTCATCCGTCAGCCCAATACGCTGCAGACGATCATCCAGAAGCACTGGCAGCGCTGTCCTGCCATGCCGGACCGCCAAGCCCACGGCTTTGCCGTTTGCCTCCCCCACAATTAAAGGCTCCTGACCTCCCTTCATCTGGGTGTAGGCTGATCGACCAGTCCGACCGTTGGCGATCTTGTCATTGTAGGTGACGGAAAGAATGTTGCGCTTGCGATGAAACGCAGCAATTTCCACCGGTATGGTATCCAAGAACGCCGGCTGGCGCAGATGCCGCTTGACCCTCCATATCCGCAGGGCCTGGAACAGTGTTCCAAGGCTCATGCTGCCAAGAAACAGGGCAAATACGGTGAGGGTTATGATCCGGTTCCAGAGCTTGTCCAGACCGAGGCTCATTGTCGCCAATTCCGGATGATCGGCCGAGATCACCACGCCGGTTTCATAGTCGCCGGTATGAAAATCGACGAACATCACTTCGACTTCCGTGTCGTATTTGCGGCCGTCGTAATTGTAGACGAGGCGCGCCTCACAGTCGGTAAAGAAGAGCTTGCGTGTCGTGCATCTCCCGCTTTGGACGTCACCATTCTCAAGGGCCAACGGATTTTGGCTGATCTGAAAATCCCTGATGACGCCGGGCGCTTGCCAGGTGACTATAAACACCGCCAGTGCCGCGATGACGGGAGTGGCCCAGAAGTAAGCCCGCGGCGTGGAGATCACATCAGGTGCAAGCGATAAAGGGCGGCTGGGAAGAACGAGGGCAGGCACGAGAATGACGCCTTTCGAATATTGGGGCTGAGAATACGCCCGATAAGAATTTTGATCGAAGCGGGTGACAGCTTCGCGGTAATGATCGCATTGATACATTGTGCGCGGGTCAAGTGTCACTCTGGTTGTCTCTCGAGGCCGGCACCTCTTCACAAAAAAACTGAGGGCACTATGGAGCTACGCGGGCGGTCACCATTAGGGACTGTGCACTGAGGCTGAAGTGGACTGCCAGCTTTTCTCTGGAAGAGGAGGAGAGCTAGACCCGACCATACATACGGCTCGCCCGCAGCAAGCGTTGCAAATAGGGATGTTCGACCGCGCCTTTCACAAGGCTTCAATATCGACCTGTTCGACGATCTCACCCGTTTCCATGATGGCGACGCGGCTCCACTGCGAAATCGGGATCGCGCTTCAGGATCGGCAGCCGGGCCGGCGGATACTCGATCTTCGGCAGGGAAGCTGGCAGCCCTTGCGTATAGGGGTGCGGGAATGATGTGGGAATTCAGCCCGCTGCCTTGACGTCCCGCTGGTCTGTTTGGATATTGCCTTCGGCCTCCCAGCCTCGAAGCAGCCGATGCAGTTCGTCGCGATCCTGCGCGTCGAGCCGCGTCAATCCCGGCACGCGCACCGGGCCAGCATCGAGGCCGGAATAGATGACGGCCTCTTTGACGACGGTGACGTTCGCGCCGTTGCGGAATTTGGTACGCATCCGCTCGAAGGGTTCAAGCTTGTTGACGATCGCTCTCGCCGCGGCGAAATCGCCTTTTTCAAGCGCTTCGTGGACGGCGAGCGAAAGCCTCGGGGCGACGTTGACGAGGCCTGAGGTGAAGCCGCGCGCGCCGGCTGCGGTGAATGTCGGCGCCCAGCTCTCCGCCAGGCCGCAGACGAACAGCGCGCCATTCGGATCGGCGGCGGGGATCGCCCGCGACAGCAGCATCAGATCAGTCGTGGCGAACTTGATGCCGGCAATATTGCCGTGGTTGGCGAGGCGGACGATCTCGGCGACGCTGAAACCCTCGGCCCTGACGTAAGCGACGAGCGGCAGGGCGGATGCATCGGCGAGATTGCAGAAATAATCGATCTGGGCCGATGGTGCCGCGAAAGGATCGACGGGCTGATGCGACATGACGGCCGATGCGCCGATCGCGGCGGCATCCCTGGCCATCCCGATCGCTTCTCGCAGTGAGCGGCCAACCGCCGCCGTCACCGGCGCCTGGCCGTCAACGCCCGCGACCGCCGCCTCGTGGACGATCCGGATTTCCTGCGGCGTCAGGGCATAGAATTCCCCGGTATTGCCGGCTGCGACGATGTTGTGAATGCCGGCCGCGGCTACCCGTTCATAAACCTTCGCGGTAATCCGGGGCTCGACTTCGCCCCCGGCGTCATAAGCCGTGACGGGAACGCCCGACACGCCCCTAAGCGCTTTGCGCATGATCGCGATGCTCATTTTGCTCCCCGTCGCTTTCCATCAGGATGATTGTTTGGCGAAGCGGAAAGGCGGCAGGCCCTCCGCATCCACGTCTAAGGCGATGACCGTGCCAGCCTCAAAACGTCCGGTGCGGTCTGTCGACAGGCTCGTGACGTAGAGGGTCCTGAAATCAGGCCCTCCGAAACACGGCATTGTCGGCGCTGCGACCGGCAGAATGTAGATTTCGACGATTTCGCCTTCGGGCGATATCCGGTTGAGACGGCCGGCAGAGACGCCGGCACTCCAATAGAACCCGTCGCGATCGGTGGTCGCCCCGTCGGGACGGCCTTGCTCTTCGGTGAAACTGCGCAGCTGCCGAGCCTCGCCGAGTTCGCCCGTCTCGGGATCGAAATCGAAGACTTGGAGGAAGCACTGCCGGCTGTCGGAGTGATACATCCGCCGGCCGTCCGGCGACCAGGCAAGGCCGTTGGAACTCGTCAGCCCCGTTGCCGCGGTCCGCGTGCTGCCATCGGGCCCGACACGGAAGAGCGCCGCGTCATTCACCTGCGGCTTGGCCTCGCTGATCGAGCCGACCCAGAAGTGGCCGTCCGGCCCGACCTTGCCGTCGTTGAGGCGGCCGATCATCTCGCGTCCGACCGGATCGCACAAAAATTGGAGATCACGGGACACGGGATCGAAGAGATGGACGCCGGTCCGGAGGCCGACAACGATCCGGCCGTCGCGGCAAAGTCCAAGACTACCGACCGCGGAAGGCATGTCGAAGCGCTCCACCTTGCCGTCTGCCGAGCACCGGACCACCGCCGGCGCGAGGATATCGACGAGCCAGAGCGCGCCGGTCTCCTCGTCCCACACGGGCGATTCACCGACCGTCAGCGGTTGCTGCAGGACCGAACGAGCCTTCGGCTCGATGAGCCGGGGCGCCGTCACGAGATTTTCTCCAGGTCTTTGACGAGGCCCTCGGCATCGCGCATGCGGATGTTGCCGTCGTGATTGAATTCGCAGAAACCGCCGCCCTGGAATGCAAGGGCGACCCGCCCCTCCGCTCGGTCCTCGATACGGGCGTGATCACGCGGCCGATCCTGCGGCTGGTAACCAAGCCGTGTCGCCAGATCATTGTCCCACCATTTCGTGTCGGTATCGGAAACGCCGTAAACAACCGTTGCGGCGATCTGCGGGTTGGTGAGGCCGATCAGCACCAGTTGCGCCAGGTCGCGGGCGCTGATCCAGATCGCGATCGAGCGCTCGCTGTTCGGGTAGGTGCTGGCGTTGCCGATACGGATGGAAAGGGAGCGGATGCCCGATGTGTCGTAATAGAGACCCGCCACCAGTTCGCCCCAGCATTTGGAAAGTCCGTAGGGGCTGTCCGGCCGCATGGGATCGAGCGGCGAGATGACTTGGCCGCGCGGGTAAAAACCCGTGGCATGGTTGCTCGAGGCGTATACCATCCTCTCGACCTTGTTGATCCGAGCTGCCTCGTAGAGATTGTACGTCCCGAGCACATTGGCCTGCAAAATGGCATTCATGTCGACACCGCTGGCGATGCCGGCAAGATGAACGGCCCCGTCTACACCGCGCAAAGCGGCCGTGGCCTCGTCGAGCTTCGACAGATCGGCACGGACGAAGCGCTCATTCTCGGCCAGTTCCTCGGGCTCATGAATGTCGATGAGGCTGAGATGCTCGAAATGCTGCCGGAGAAACGGGCGCAGCAGCGTCCCGACACGTCCAGCGGCGCCCGTCATCGCGATCCGTCTCATCGTCCTTCCTCCCATTGTCGCTCAAACCCCCTGGAACATGCGGGCGCGCGCATTCAGTATGTGTCTCTTCATCGCGTCGTGCGCTTCGGTTTCCCGCCGTGCGAAGATCGCCTCGACGATCACCGCATGCTCGTCCTGGACGCTGCGGATCTGCTCCGGGGTCCGTTTCAGGCTCAGGCTTCGCGTTACGGAATGGCCGATGGCGAAATGCGGCTTGAACCATTCGCGCACGGTGATGTGAAACTGATTGCCCGTCGCCATCGCAATCGCATCGTGCAGGGCCTGGTCTTCGTCGGCGCCGAGTTCGCCGTTCTTCAGACATTGCTCGATGGCAAGAAGCGCCTCGGTGATCCGCTCCTTGTCGGCCGGCTGCCAGTTTCGCGCGGCAAGCTCTGCAGCTTCGGCCTCGAGGCCGGCGCGGAATTCGAAGAACCGCTGGACATCGGCGAGCGAGCCGACCGGAACCATTTTCAGCATCGACGAATCCGGCCGTTGCCGGACATAGGAACCGGAGCCCTTGCGTGAAACGACGAGACCATCGGCCCTCAGGCGTTCGAGCGCTTCACGCACGACGGGTCTTGATGCGCCGAAATCGGCGGCTAGCCTTGTTTCCGACGGCAGCCGCTCGTTAACCGGAAAATGGCCGTCCGCGATCATCTCCACGATCTTCTCGTAGATGATATCGCTGAAGCGTGTTGCGCCCCGGTTCGAAACGGCATCGACTGCAAACGACATTATCGCTCTTTTCTCTCCCGCCAAGTGGCAAACTCACCCCCATCGGCTCTTCCGGCGAATAGAAGCCGGATATGCCTTCCTAGACCATGCGCCGGCATGGCGTCGCCCCGTCGCCGGCCGTGATAAAACCTGTTTACAGCATCTAACAGCTTGAGCTTCATCTGCCAGTCACGGTAGAAGTTCCAATGGCTTGGCGCCTGGTTCGATATTACATCGCTATATAATCTGTAATTATCTGTCAACTCTTGTAATCATTTGAGAACGTGTCTATGGTTTCGTCCTAGCGCCGAGGAGGGCGCAAAATGGCGGTCGGGAGCCCGCCGCACCAGCCGGGAATAGCCTGTACCGGCATAAAGGGGAGGAATCGATGCCCAATGAATTTCTGTCTCGCGGTGTCACCCGCCGCGCCGTTCTCGGCGGCATGGCTGGTGCTGCAGCATTGTCCATCGCCGGTCGCGCCTTCGCGGCTGGCGGCGAAGCGCCTGCGCTGGCTCAGCTGGTCAAAGACGGCAAACTGCCGCCTCTTACCGAGCGCCTGCCGAAGAAGCCGATGGTCGTCACGCCGTTCGAGAAGGTCGGCACCTATGGCGGCACGCTGCGCCGCGGCCTGCGCGGCTCATCCGACCACAACGGCATCCTGCGCATGGTCGGCAACCAGAGCCTCGTGCGCTGGAATCTGGAGTTCACCGCCGTGCAGCCGAACCTTGCCGAGCGCTGGGAGGTCAGCGACGACGCGACGCAATTCACCTTCCATCTGATCGAAGGTGTGCGCTGGTCCGACGGCCAACCGTTCACAGCCGACGACATCGTTTTTGCGATCGAAGACTGCGTCAAGAACACCGAACTTTACAGCGCGACACCGTCGCAGCTCTCCGTTGCCGGCAAGCCGGTTACTGTCGAGAAGATCGACGATTATACGGTGAAGTTCACCTTCGCGGCGCCGAACGCGCTTTATCTCGAAAATCTCGCCACGCCGCTCGGCCAGCATCCGACGCTCTTCCCGAAGCATTACTGCAGCCAGTTCTTGCCGAAGTACAATCCCAACATCGAGGCCGATGCGAAGAAGGCTGGCGTTACCAGCTGGACGGAGCTCTTCCGCAGCCGCTGCGGCGATATCGAGATCCCGACGCGCTGGGGCAATGTCGACAAGCCGACGCTCGATCCCTGGGTCGTCAAGGAGCCCTATGTCGGCGGCGCCACGCGCGTCGTCATGGCCCGGAACCCCTATTTCTGGCAGGTCGATACAGCAGGCAACCAGCTTCCCTACATCGACGAGATCAACTTCGGCATCTCGCAGGATGTCGAATCGCTGATGCTGAACGTCATCTCCGGAAAGATCGATATCCAGGAACGTCACATCAGCGTGCTGGCGAACAAGCCGACGCTGTCCCAGAACATGCAGAAGGGCGATTATCGACTGCTGACGCTCGTTCCTTCCGCCTCGCAGCAGTGCCAGATCTACTTCAACATCACCCATAAAGATCCTGCCCTGCGCAAGATGTTTGCCGACAAATCGTTCCGGCAGGCGCTCTCGATCGGCATCAATCGCCAGGAACTGATCGACATCGTCTATTTCGGCCAAAGCGAGCCTTATCAGGCGGGGCCGCGTCCCACCCATCCCTGGTATCACGAGAAATACGCTCGGCAATTCACCGAATACGACGTCGATAAAGCCGGCGCGATGCTAGATCAGGCTGGCTACAAAAAGGGACCTGACGGTTTCCGCCTTCGGCCCGACGGACAGAAGGTATTCTTCTCGGTCGACGTCATTCCGACGCTTTATCCCGATCTCGTCGATGCCCTGGAGCTGGTCAAGACGCATTGGTCGCAGATTGGCATCGATATGAAGGTCAATACGATCGAGCGGGCTCTCTATTATACCCGCGGCGACGACAATGCCCATGATGCGCAGGTGTGGCCGGGGCCGGGTGGTCTCGATCCGATGCTCGACCCGCGTGATTTCTTCGCCTTCCATCCGCAGGGGTCGCGTTACGCAATTCCGTGGACGCTCTGGTACACATCCAACGGTGCGCGTGGCGAGGAGCCGCCGGAAAGCCAAAAGAAGCGCATGAAGCTGTTCGACGAAGCGCGTTCGACGGCCGATCTCGACAAGCGCGGCGCGATCATGAAGCAGATCTTCGACATCGCGGCGGAGGAATTCGAGACTGTCGGACTTTGCCTCGCCGTCGGCGGCTTCGGCATCATCCGCAATAATCTGCGCAATGTTCCCGAGAAGCAGCCGGATAGCTGGTCCTGGCCCAATCCGGGACCTGCGATGCCGCAGCAGTTCACCTTCACGAGCTGATTTTGATCGAGCGCCGTACCGACGGTACGGCGCTTTCTTCGGTTCGCCTTCCGAGATGCCTTGCCAGCGATGAGAGCCGGTAAGGCCCGGAGGGCGGTACTCAATGCAAGAGGCGCCCATGCTGGTCTTTATCGCCAAACGTTTGTTGTGGATGATTCCATCGCTCTTTGCCGTCAGCTTCCTCGCATTCGTGCTGATCCAGCTGCCGCCGGGTGACTACGTCACGACCTACATTGCGACGTTGGCGGCCTCCAACGAAATCGTCGATCAGAACACCGCGGCACAATTGCGCGAACGCTTCGGACTCGATGACCCGATGCTCATCCAATATTTCAAGTGGATCTGGGGCATCCTCTCGCGCGGCGATTTCGGCATTTCCTTCGAATGGCAGCAGCCGGTGTCTGACCTGATCTGGGAGCGTATGGCGCTGACCCTGGTTCTCGCTCTTTCGACATTGATCGCCACCTGGGCAATCGCCCTGCCGATCGGCGTCTTTTCCGCCGTCCGCAAATATTCGATTGGGGACTATTTCTTCACCGCCTTCACCTTCTTCGGCCTGGCCGTTCCGTCCTTCCTGCTGGCGCTAGTGCTGATGTATATCGCGGCGGTCGAATTCGGCCAGGACGTCGGGGGATTGTTTTCGCCGCAATATGAGAATGCGCCCTGGAGTTTTGCAAAGATGGGCGATCTCTTCTCGCATCTCTGGCTTCCCGTCATCATTCTTGCCGTGTCCTCGACGGCGAGCCTCATCCGCGTGATGCGCGCCAACATGCTTGACGAACTGCCGAAGCCCTACGTGACGACGGCGCGGGCAAAGGGGCTCTCGGAGTTCCGACTGCTGATGAAATATCCTTTGATGATCGCCCTCAACCCGTTCATCTCGACGATTGCCTGGTTGCTGCCCAATCTCATCTCCGGGTCGGTTGTCGTCGCCATCGTTCTCAATTTGCCGACGGCGGCGCCCTTGCTGCTGCAGGCGCTGATGGCCCAGGACATGTATCTGGCGGGCGCCTTCGTTCTGCTGATCTGCGCGCTGACGCTGATAGGCTCTCTGATCAGCGACATCCTGCTTGCGCTGGTCGATCCCCGCATCCGGTTGGAATAGGAGCCCGATATGGCCGACATCGCCGTCACAAATATTCAGCCGGACCGCGCCGCCGTCGCATCGCAGTGGCAGCTGATCTGGTGGGCTTTTCGCCGCCACAAACTGGCCATGGTGGCGCTCGTCGTTATCGTGCTGATGTACATCGTTGCCCTGGTTCCGGGCTTCTTCGCCATCAACGATCCCAACTTGCAAAATGCGCGGGCGACCTTTCACCCGCCACAGAAAGTGCATCTGATCGATACCGAGAACGGGTTTTCCTTCGGCCTGCATTATTATCCGATGAAGCTGACCCGCGATCCGGAAACGCTCGCCGCCATCTTCAAGGAAGACACGACCAAGCGAATCGACATCCAGTTCTTCGGGCGCGGCTATGAATATTCCGTGTTCGGTCTGTTCAACACCAACATCCATCTGATCGCCTCGCCGGACAAGACCACGCCGCTGCTTCTCTTCGGTGCCGATCGTCTTGGGCGCGATGTCTTCAGCCGGACGGTGCAGGGGTCCCAGGTTTCGCTGTCGATCGGCCTCGTCGGCGTCTTCCTGTCGTTGATGCTCGGCATCGTGATCGGCGGTATCTCCGGATATTACGGTGGCCGCATCGATTTCTTCATGCAACGTGCGATCGATTTCGTGCTGTCGCTGCCGACGATACCGATCTGGCTTGCCATGGCTGCGGCGCTGCCGCAGGATTGGCCGGCGACGCTGCAATATATGATGATCACGATCATCCTGTCGCTGACCGGCTGGGCCCAGCTTGCCCGCGTCGTTCGTGGTCGTTTCCTGTCGTTGCGCACCGAGGAATTCGTCGCTGCCGCCAGACTGGATGGCGTTCGCGAAGGCCGCATCATCTTTCGCCACATGCTGCCGAGCTTTGCCAGCCACATTATCGCGTCGATTACCCTCGCAGTGCCGGCGATGATTCTGGCCGAAACCTCTCTTTCCTTCCTGGGGCTCGGGCTGCAGCCGCCGACCATTTCCTGGGGCGTGCTGCTGCGCGAGGCCCAGAACATTCGTTCGATCGCCACGGCGCCCTGGCTGTTCCTGCCGGGCTGCGCCGTCGTGGTCGCCGTCATGGCGCTCAATCTCCTCGGCGACGGTCTGCGCGACGCGGCCGACCCCTACAACAAATGAGGCCGGCATGATCGACATCGTTCCCATTGCCGGCAGACCGCTGCTCGAAGTGAAGAACCTCACCGTCGAGTTCCCGCTGCGCACCGGCGTCTTTCGCGCCGTCAACGACCTGTCCTTTACAATAGAGCCGGGCAAGACGCTCTGCGTGGTCGGTGAAAGCGGATCCGGAAAGTCGGTGACGGCGCGCTCGATCCTGCAGATCGTCGATGCGCCCGGTCGCATCGCCGGCGGCTCGATCACGCTGAACCATCCGAAGGGCGGCTCGATCAATCTGACCAGCCTCAATCCGCGCGGGCGCCAAATCCGCGCAATCCGCGGCCGCGATATCGCCATGATCTTCCAGGAGCCGATGTCGTCGCTGTCGCCCATCCATACTGTCGGCAACCAGATTATCGAGGCGCTTCGACTTCACACCAGGATGAGCAAGGCCGAAGCGCGAGCGGAAGCCATATCGCTGCTCAAACAGGTTGAAATTCCCGCGCCTGAGAAAGCGCTGGATCGATATGCCTTCCAATATTCCGGCGGCATGCGCCAGCGCGCGATGATAGCCATGGCGCTCGCTTGCAAGCCGCAGCTGCTGATCGCCGACGAGCCGACCACGGCCCTCGACGTGACGACGCAGGCCGAAATTCTCGACCTGATCGCCCGGCTGCAGAAGGCCAACGGCATGGCCGTTCTCTTCATCACGCATGATATGGGCGTCGTGGCGCAGATCGCCGACGATGTGCTTGTGATGCACAATGGCGTTGCCAAGGAATATGCACCGGTCGAGCAGATCTTTCACGCCCCGAAAGACGACTATACCCGCATGTTGATCGGCTCCGTGCTGAAGCTTGAGCAGAAGGCCGAGATTCGCCTGGCGCGGGCGCCGCTCGATCGGACGGCGGCGCCGATCCTGCAATTGCGTAATCTTTCGATGGATTTCGGCGAGGTAAAAGCACTCGACGACGTCTCCATTTCGCTGCTGCCGGGCGAAACCCTTGGCATTGTCGGGGAGAGCGGATCCGGTAAGACGACCATGGGTCGCTCGATTATGCGGCTGCTCGATCCAACCGCCGGGGAAATCCTCTATCGCCGGGCTGATGGCAGCATCATTGACCTTGCAACGGCAAAAGGCCAGATCCTTGCCGCCGCGCGCCGCGAGTTGCGCATGGTGTTCCAGGATCCCTTCGGCTCCCTCAATCCACGAATGACCGTCTCCCAGATCATCGGCGAACCGCTGCTGGTCAACGGCATCGCCAAGGGACGGGCGCTGGACGAGCGGGTCTGCCACCTGATGGAGCAGGTCGGCCTTGATCCGAGGGCGCGCGAGCGGTATCCGCACGCCTTCTCCGGCGGCCAGCGCCAGCGCATCGGCATTGCCCGCGCTATTACGCTCAACCCCCGCGTCATCGTCGCCGACGAGGCAACCTCGGCGCTCGACGTCTCCGTGCGCTCGCAGGTGCTCGATCTGCTGATGCGTCTGCAGGATCAGCTCGGGCTTGCCTATATCTTCATTAGTCATGACATCGGCGTCATCCGCTACATGTGCGACCGCGTCGGCGTCATGTACAAGGGCCAGCTCGTCGAAATCGGCGAAGCGGAAAAGGTTTGCCGCACGCCCGAGCACGCCTACACGCAAGCGCTCATATCAGCCATTCCGCGCCCCGATCCACGGGACCGCGATCATTCGCGGCGCTTCCGCTATGTCGCTCCAGACAGTCTGAGGAACGGGAGCTCGCAGCGATGAAGATCACCGGCATCAGAACTTTTCTCATGCATGTCGGTCGGCCGAGCGGCGGCAATGTCTCCGTGCCGGTGCCGGAGACCTCGGGTTCCTACAATCCAGAAACCTATAACGAGCAGGTCTACGTGCAGACACGCGTGGCGCGCTACTGCTATTTCAATCGCTAGAAGGACAGACTGATGAAGATCGACCGGATGCGGGTGTTCATGACCCGCGACAAGGACCGTCCCCGCGTAATCGTCGCACTCGACACGGACGACGGGTTGACGGGCTGGGGCGAATGCTACAACCACGGTCCTGATAAGGCGCTGCCGCCGCTGCTCGACTATCTCTATGGCTTTCTCTCCGGCCAGGATCCGACACGCGTCGATTATCTCGTCAACCTGCTGATCCAGCAAAGCCGCTTCCCGCCGGGCGCACTCGGCCTTGCCGCGATTTCCGCGCTCGACCATTGCCTGTGGGATCTGGCGGCCAAGGCCGCGAATGTTCCCGTATACAAACTGCTGGGTGGCGAGGTGCGCGACCGCATCAAGGTCTATGCCGGGGTCTATACCGCCCCCGACGCGCCCGCTGCTCGCGACGAGTTCGATCGCCTGAAAGAGGAATGGGGGTTCACGGCCTTCAAACTCAGCCCCTGGCGTATCGACATGCATTCCCATCGTTGGGGGAATGTCGTGAAAGCCTCGGCCGATTATTTCCGCTCACTTCGCGAGACGGTCAATGACGAATATGAGATCGCGTTCGACGCTCATGCCAAGATTTTCGAACCGATCGCCGCAAGGCAGCTCGGCAATGCACTGGCGCCCTATGATCCGCTGTTCTTCGAAGAGCCGCTGCGTCCAGAGAATATCGAGGCCTGGGGCGATTTGAAACAGGGCCTCAACTGCGTGCTGGCCACCGGCGAGTCGCTTTATAACAGGAACGAATTCCTGCGGCTGCTGCAGGTCAAGGGCGCCGACCTGATCCAGCCTGACATCTGCGTGGTCGGCGGCATCAGCGAAATGCGCCGCATCGCCACGCTTGCCGAAGCCTATTTCGTCGGTGTCGCTCCGCACAACCCGATGGGACCGCTGGCGACGGCGGTCAATGTTCATTTTTCGGCCGCGGCCCAGAACTTCCGCATCCTCGAATACCGGCTGCCAAAGGGCCAAGCCTATGTCTACGGCGGCCTCGATATCGAGAAGCGGCAGGGGGAAACCCGCTATGTAGTCGATCCCTATCTACCGAACAACGGCTATCTCGAGCTGCGCCCCGACCGGCCCGGCTGGGGCGTCGAGATGGACGAGAAGGCAATGGAGGAGGAAGGCTATATCCACTGGCAGCGGCGTGTGCCGAAGCGGCCGGATGGCTCTTACGCCTTCGCTTAGAGACGCCGCTCGAAAGAACCGGGACAGGCTGCTGCCGCATGGCAGCAGCCTTTTCCTTGGTTATCAGGCGAGACCGACCTTATGCCTGATGATGGTATTCTCCAACATCTCGCATGTTAGAGGACCCAGTCATCCCGATTTTGGACTTCGGCAGCTCTGTCTTCGCGGCAAATCGTTTCCAGCGCCAACGAGGCACGGCTGGAGTGTCTTTGTTTGTGCCGCAGGATTGCGAACTGGCGGGACGGCAAGGGAAAACGCGCCTTTACCAACAGACCTTGCGTCAAGAGCGGCGCGGCCACGGCTCCGGAAACGACCGTTGCGCAGAGGCCTTCTCTTGCTGCCGATATGACGGCTTCGTTCGATGGGAGCTCAAGCGCGACAGTCAGATCTCCGGAGCCAATGCCAAGATTGGAAATCGCCGCCTCGAAAGCCGACCGGGTTCCGGACCCCTTTTCCCGCATGACCCATTTTGTGCCCGAAACCAGCTCCGCCGGGGCGATTGGTTTGCCACGCGCCCAGGGATGGCGCGGACCGACAACGACAAGGAGTTCGTCCTTGGCAAGCGGCTGAACATTCAGTGCCGGCTCATCAACGCTGCCTTCGACGAAACCGACTTCCGCCAATCCATCGAGAACCGCTTTTGCCGCCGTGGTCGTATTGCCGATCACCAGCTTCAGGTCGATGCCCGGATAGCGGGTCTTGAAACGCATCAGCATCGCTGGAAGCCAATAGCTCGCGATCGTCTGACTGGCAAAAACAACGAGCTCACCCTTTTGCAGGCCGCCGAGATCGGACAAGACGAGCGCTGCGGCTCTTGCGCGCGCGAGTGTGGCTCTTGCCTCCCCCAGAAACACCCGCCCTTCATATGTCAGCTCTATGCGCCGTCCGACACGGTGAAAAAGCTGGACCCCATAGGATGCCTCGAGATTGCGGATGGCCGAACTGACGGCTGATGGCGTGAGGCCGATCGCCGAGGCGCCGTTGGTCAGGTGCTCGCGTTCGGCAACCGCTATGAAAATGGAGAGCTGTTCGAAGGTCATGACGCAATCGTTCGATTTCACCGAATGAACTATATTAAACTATTCAATGGAAGGCGACAATCGAGTATGGGACAGTGAAGCATTCCGCAAGGTCTTGCCCATGCTCGTTTCCGTCTCACGTTCCCCGTCGCTTCCTGCTGTCCTGCCGGGACTTTTCTTTTGCGCGGCAGTCGCGATCATTGCGCAGTTAGTCGAGCGGTTGCAGATGATGATGTTCGGCGCGCACTGGATCGAGAGCCTCGTGCTGGCCATTCTGACCGGCATTGCCGTGCGCTCCTCGATCCGTCTTCCGCAGACTTTCACTCCAGGCATTAACTTCGCCGCCAAGACGCTGCTCGAGATTGCCGTCGTGTTGCTGGGCGCCTCGCTCAGCACGGCTGCCATCCGGCAGGCCGGATTGCCGCTTGTCGGCGGAATTGCCGTCCTGGTTGCTCTGTCCCTGGCCGGCAGCTTTCTGCTCGCGCGGCTATTGGGGCTGTCGACCGGCCTGGCGACCTTGGTTGCCTGCGGCAACTCGATCTGCGGCAATTCAGCGATTGCCGCTGCAGCACCTGTCATCGGCGCGAAACCGGAGGATATCGCTGCCTCGATAGCCTTTACCGCGCTGCTCGGCGTTGGTGCGGTGCTGGCGCTGCCGCTTCTGCATCTGGTCCTGGGGCTCAGCGCCGTACAATATGGCGTCTTCGCAGGGCTGACAGCCTATGCCGTGCCGCAGGTGTTGGCAGCCACAGCCTCTGCCGGAGCCGTCAGCACCCAGGTAGGCACGCTCGTCAAGCTGATCCGCGTGATGATGCTCGGACCCGTCATTCTTGTGCTCGGCGCAGTTCATCGCCGCCGTCCCGGTGGCTCCGCAGTCAATCTCCGCCATCTTGTGCCATGGTTCATCCTCGGCTTTGCAGCCATGGCGGCGCTTCGCTCCTTCGACGCAATCCCGGCGCCGCTGCTGGCCGGGATGTCGGCTGTCTCCGCTGCCTTCACCGTCACCGCCATGGCCGCGCTAGGTCTCTCCGTCAATGTGAGATCCATCACCCGTGCCGGCGGCCGGGTCCTTGCAGCGGCGGCGCTGTCACTTCTGGCTCTGGCGGCTCTTGGGTTTTGCTTGATGGGGCTGCTTGACATCGGCTGATCGAGGCGATCTGCCTAAAATACCGGCAAAGATTCCGGTTGCCTTCCAAACGATCGGCCGTTAGCCTGTATATACAGGTCGGTTGGAAACAAAGATCGTCATGCGGGTCATCTCTTCACAGCAGGCTGCGGATCTCCTCGAAGACGGGATGACGGTCGCTGCTTCGGGTTTTGGAGGATTCTGCCACCCCGAGGCCATCACGGCTGCGGTGGAGGAGCGTTTCGTCGCCTCTGGAAAACCCCGCAATCTCACGCTCTTGTTTGCTGCCAGCACGGGCGATCGTCAGACGCGCGGCATGGGGCATTTTGGCTATGAAGGGCTCGTCGCCTGCGTGATCGCCGGGGGCTGGCGAGGAACGCCGCGCCTTGGCAGGCTGGCGATCGAGGAAAAGATCGAAGCGCATTGCTGGCCGCAAGGCGTTATCGCCCAGCTCTATCGAGCGATTGCCGCCGGTCAGCCTGGGGTGATCACCCATATCGGGCTCGGTTCTTTCATGGATCCGCTGCATGGCGGCGGCCGTATGAATGCGACGACGCCGCGCGCGCTTGTCGAGCGTGTGTCGTTGCGCGGCAAGGAATGGCTGCTCTATCCCTCGATGCCGCTCGACTGCGTGCTTTTGCGCGGTACGACGGCCGACGAAGACGGCAACATCACCCTCGAGGACGAAGCCTTTCCCCTCGACGTGCTTGCCATGGCACAAGCAGGCCGAAATTCCGGCGGTATCGTCATCGTGCAGGTCAAGCGGATTGCGGAGCGTGGCTCGCTGCCGCCGGGCGATGTTCGCATCCCGGCGGCGCTGGTCGATTATGTTGTCGTCTGCGAAAATCCGGCCCAGCACGGCGTCAGTTTCGCCGAGACGGACAATATCGCCTATACCGGGCGCGTCCGGATGGCGGCGAGCCGTCTGCAGCCGGCGCCGCTGTCGGCCGATAAGATTATTCAGCGCCGCGCCTTCCTGGAGCTGGCGCCGCTCCATCGCCCGACGATCAACCTCGGCATTGGCATTGCCGCCGGGATCGGCCGTATCGCCAGCGAAGAGGGATTTGACGATTATACGGTGACGATCGAATCCGGCGTCATCGGTGGCGTGCCGGCCGAGGAACTATCCTTCGGCGCTGCCGTCAATCCGACCGCGATCGTCCCGCAGGCTTCGCAGTTCGACTTTTACGACGGCGGCGGCCTCGATATCGCCTTTCTCGGCATGGCCGAGGTGGATAGGTACGGTGCGGTCAATGTCAGCCGCTTCAACAATTCCATCGTTGGGGTCGGTGGCTTCACCAACATCTCGCAGACGGCGAGGCGTGTTGTCTATCTCGGCGCGTTTTCGGCTGGCGGCGCGGAAATTGCGGTTGCCGACAGCAGGCTCGACATCATCCGGGACGGCAGAGTTTGCAAGATCGTCGACCATGTCGACCAGATCAGTTCGAGCCCGGCCTTTGCGCCGGAAGGGCAGACGCAGCTCGTCGTCACCGAGCGGGCGGTCTTTCGGGTGATCGACGGCTGCCTGACGCTGACGGAGTTTGCCCCCGGCATAGATCTCGCCGCCCACGTTCTCGACCGCCTGCCGAAGGGCGTCGCGGTGTCGGACCAGCTGAAACAGATGGATGCGCGCCTGTTTTCCACCCATGCAATGAAGGACTCTGCCCCATGAAAATCGATGGAGCCGTCATCATCGTCACGGGCTCGGCAACAGGCGTCGGGGCCGCATGCGTGAAGCAGTTCGCCGAGGGCGGTGCCCGGGTGGTGGTCAATTACAGCCGCAGCAAGAAAGAGGCCGATGAAACGGCCGATATCTGCCGCAGCCTGGGCGCGCAGGTCGAGATCGTCCAGGCCGATGTTGCCGACGATGCGGCCTGCCGCCGAATGGTTGCGACGGCCGTTAAACGGTGGGGGCGGCTCGACGCCCTGGTGAACAATGCCGCAACGACGGTCAAATCGGATCCTTTCGATCTCGAGACATTGTCGGCAGAGGATTTTCAGAGTGTTTTCGGCGTCAATGTCATCGGCGTCTATCAGATGTGCCGGGCGGCGGTGCCTGCGATGCGTGACAGCGGCGGCGGTGCGATCGTCAATGTCTCATCCAACGTTGCCTTTACCGGCGGCGGCAGTTCGCTTGCCTATACGGCCTCCAAGGGCGCGCTCAATGCGCTGACCCTGGCGCTGGCGCGCACCTGCGGTCCCGATATCCGGGTGAACGCGGTTTGCCCCGGCATCATCGATACGCGTTGGATGCGCGATACGCTCGGGCCGGATGCCTATGACGCCATTGCCAAGCGATTTTCGGAAACGGCGCCACTCGGCCGGGTCGCAACACCGGAAGACGTTGCCGGCGCGATTGTCTGGCTTGTTCAGGGGGCAGACTTCGTCACTGGCGAATTGCTTTCCGTCGACGGCGGCATCCGCCTGTCCGGTGGCATTCGCAAACCCGTGGCATCCAGCGGAGCCGCATCGTGACGCTGTCGGCCCAATCCATTCTCGATTTCCCGGTGCCGCAAGCGACGCATGTGGTCACCGCAAGGGATGCCATCCTCTACGCCCTGTCGGTCGGCTACGGCAGCAACCCGCTCGACGAAAACGCGTTGAACTACGTCTACGAACGCGATCTGGTCACTGCGCCGACGCTTGCCAATATCGTGGCGCATCCGGGCCCGTGGATGCAGCAGACGGGTGTCGACTGGGCGCGTCTGGTGCATTCCGAACATCGCCTGGCGATCCACCGGCCGGTCCCTCTCGATGTGCCGCTGATCTCCCGGTCGCGCGTCTTGTCAGTGGTCGATCGCGGCGTTGAGAAAGGCATGTTCGTCAGCTTCGAGCGCATGATCGTAACCGTGGACGGTGATGAGCCGATCGCGAGGATCGTGCAGACGAACGCCTGCCGCGGCGACGGTGGCTGCGGTTCGGCGGGATCGGCGCCTGAACCTCTGTCCAAAGTCCCGGACAGAGAGCCGGACGTCGAATTCAATGTCGACATCCCTGGTAACGCCGCGCTGCTTTATCGCCTGAACGGCGATCGCAATCCGCTGCATGTGGACCCACGGGCAGCGGGCAGCAGCGGCTTCGATCGGCCGATCCTGCATGGGCTATGCAGCTTCGGTTATGCGGGCTACGCCATCATCGCCGCGATCGATCCAGGGATGGCTACCGGTTTGAGTGCGATCGCGGCGCGGTTCAGCGCACCGATCTTTCCCGGAGAAACGATCACCCTGCAGATGTGGCGCAACGACGCTGAAATTCGCTTCCGGGGGATCGTTGCTTCCCGGGGCGTGACTATCCTCGACAATGGCATGGCGAGGCTGTCATGACGAAAGCGGTCAAGCCGGCCGCCAGCGAGGCGCGCCAATATATCAGGATCAAGGAGCAGATCCTGGCCGAGATCGCCGAGGGCAAGCTGCAGCCGGGAGACCGGGTATCTTCCGAAAGCGAACTGGTGGCGGCATTCGGCGTCAGCCGCATGACGGCGAACCGGGCGCTGCGGGAGTTGATGTTCGAGGGTGTCCTCAAGCGATCCGCCGGCATCGGAACCTTCGTGTCGCCAAAGCACCTTGACGTCGATCTGCTTCAAATCCGCAACATAGCCGACGAAATACTGGAGCGGGGTCACATGCACAAGGCGGCGGTTGTCCAGGCCGGTTTGATGAAGGCGGATGCCAACGTTGCCGACGCGCTCGAACTGACCCTCGGCGCTGAGGTGATGCATTCGCTGATCGTGCACCTGGAAAACGACCAGCCGATTCAGGTCGAGGAGCGCTACGTCAATCCGCTGGTCGCGCCAGACTATCTGTCGACCGATTTCAGCAGCATGACGCCGAATGAATATCTGACGAAGGTGGCGCCGATAACGGCGTTCGAACATATCGTCCAGGCCGTCAAGCCAGACACGACGATCCGCAAATATCTTGGCCTGAAGAATGATCACCCTTGCCTGCGCGTCTTTCGAAGGACCTGGTCGGGCGAGGCCGTCGTGACCTGTGCGCTGTTATACTATCCCGGCGCGCAATATCGGCTGGAAGCACGGTCCACCAAGGGTCCTTCGAAGCCCGTCGCCATTCTCGGAGAGAAGCAGTGAGCGCCACCCATTCTCCATCGATCACCTTCAGCGCGTCGCCGCCGACGATCGAGGACATCGCGGCAATTGCCCGTCGTCACGCCAGGATCGAAATCTCCGCCGAGGTCGAGGCCCGGATTATGGCGGCGCGCGCCGTCGTCGATCGCTATACGGAGAGGGATCTGCCGGTTTACGGCCTGACGACGGGACTGGGAGCGGGGGTCGATACACGACTTGCAACGGAAGATCTGGTGGCGTTTCAGATGCGTGTGCCGCAAGCCCGCGCGGTCGGCGTCGGAAAGCCGCTTGCCCAGGAATCCGTGCGGGCGATGATGGCCGTCAGGGCAGTCGGCATGGCGGCGGGCGGTTCCGGCATTTCGCTGAACGTGTTCCGTGGTCTGATCGCCGCCATCAATGCAGGTGTCCATCCTGTCGTCCCGTCATTGGGCTCGATCGGTGCTGCGGATTTGGCTCCGCTTGCCCATATGAGCCGGGCGCTTCTCGGCTTCGGCGAGATCGAGCTTGGCGGCGAAGTGCTGCCGGCCGGCATCGCCCTGGAAAGGGCCGGCCTGAAACCTCTCGAATTGGCGCCGAAGGACGGGCATGCGCTTGTCGTGGCCAACAGCCTCTCCATCGGCCTCGCCTGCTTGGCGCTTGAGGATATCGAGCGGCTTTTCGATTGGTCTCTGAAGGCGATTGCCGTTAATTTCGAAGCGTTCAGGGCCAATGTCAGCGTCTTCGACGACCGCGCTCTGGCTGCGAGACCGGCCTTCGGGCAGGGCCGCGTCGCCGCTCAGCTGATGGAGTTGCTTTCGGGAAGCTCCTTGCTCGCCGCCGATGCCGCAAGACGTCTCCAGGATCCATTGAGCTACCGCTGCACGCCGCAGGTCTGGGGTGCGTTGAGGCATGCGATCGATGAGGCAAGGCAGGCGACGGAGATAGATCTCGTCAGCTCCAGCGACAATCCTGTCGTCATCGCCTCAGAAGGCGTCATTCTTGCACACGGCAATTTCGACATGACCGCTTTTGTCCTCGCCTGGGAACGGCTGGGGCAGGCGATGGCGCATTGTGCGGCAGGCACCGCCTATCGGATCATGAAGATCATGTCGCCTGGCATGTCCGACCTCCCACGCTTCCTGACCCCGATGGGCCAGAGCCGGACCGGTTTTGCAACCGTGCAAAAGACCGTCTCGGCCATGGAAGCCGAAATCCGTCATCTCGCCATGCCGGTTTCGCTTTCGCCCTTTCCCGTTGCGGATGGCGTCGAAGATCAGGCGTCGATGGCGCCGAGCGTTTTGGCAAAGACGCAAGCGATCGTCGAACGCCTGCGTTATCTCGTAGCCATCGAACTGATTGCCTCGGCACAGGCCGTCGAGCTGCGCGGCGTCTCAGGCGAATTGGGCAAGGGATCGGCTGAGGCCTATGCATTCGTCCGCAGCCACGTCCCGGCGCTTGAAGAGGACCGTGCACAGGGGCCGGATTTTGCGACGATCGCCGTATTGATCGGGCTTGACCCGCCATAAGCCCGGTTCGCCACTGCCCCACCAAGAAGGGCAGGGCGCCGACCGGTCATGCCGACGGTTATTCTGGGGAATGCCGCCGGTTCGTTCATTGAAAAGTCAACAAGAGGGAATGATTATGAAAAATTGGACAAAGGGCATATTTGCAGCCGGCATCATGGCAGCCGCCATGTTCCAGTCTGCATCCGCAGAGACCATCAAGGTCGGCAGCAAGAATTTCACCGAGCAGTTCATCCTCGCTGAAATGTATTCAGCCGTTCTGGAAAACGCCGGCTTCACCGTCGAGCGCAAGATCAACCTCGGCGGCACGCTGATTGCGCATCAGGCATTGGTGGCCGGCGAGATCGATCTCTATCCGGAATATACCGGGACGGCGCTCGCGTCCGTCGTCAAGGGCGAGATGTCGACCGATGCCGACAAGGTCTACACCCAGGTCAAGGACTTCTACGCCAAGCAGTTCAACCTCACATGGCTGAAGCCGAGCGGCATCAACAACGGCTACGTCATCGTCGTCCGGCAGGAAACGGCGCAGGCCAACAATCTGAAGAGCCTGTCGGATCTCGCCAAGGTCTCCAAGACACTGGTCTTCGGCGGCGGTGCTGAATTTCCGGATCGCGCCGACGGCCTGCCCGGTCTGAAGCGCGTCTACGACGCCGAGTTCAAGGAGTTCAAGCAGTTCGCCAAGCTTGGTCTTCGTTACGACGCGCTGGAACAAAAGGACATCGACGTTGCCAACGGTGCAGCGACCGACTGGCAGATCGGCTCGAAGAACCTCGTGCCGCTGGCAGACGACAAAGGTCTGTTTCCGCCCTACTACGTGGCGCCCGTTGTCCGCCAGGACGTGCTCAAGGCCAACCCGAAGGTTGCCGAACTGCTGGAAGCGGTTGGCTCCCATCTCGACAATGAGAAAATGCGGGTCCTCAATGCCAAGGTCGAGACCGATCACGAGGAAGCCAAGGACGTGGCGGTCGACTTCTTGAAGGAAAACGGCCTGCTGCCGAAATGATTGTCATGCCCCCGCGGCCGGATATCCATCCGGCCGCGGTCTGGGGCGGCGATCCTTTCAAGGGTTTGTTCGAAAATCCGTCCGGTCGGCAGCGGGTAGGAATGTGGAGAAGCGGGAAATGCAGGAAATCTGGATCGATTATCTCAACGCACTCGATGCCAAGGCGCTGGGGCTGACCAATGACGAGATTCTCGATGCGGTGTCGAAGGCGCTGGATGCGCAGGGCAGGGGTGAAACCGTCATCGAGCCGCGGGTTCATCTTGTGCCGGAGAGCTCCGGCAAAGGCCATTTCAATGTGCTTCGCGGCTATGTGAAAGCGCTGAATTATGCCGGCGTCAAAGTCGTCGGCGACTTCGTCGACAACTACAAGGTGGACCTGCCTTCGGAGCTTGCGGTCCTCAACCTGTTCGACCCGAATACGGGTGTGCCGAAGGCCATCATCGACGCGACTGCCATCACCGACATGCGCACCGGCGCCGTCACCGCTCTTGGCGCGAAATATCTCGCTCGCGAGGACAGCAGGGTGCTCGGTCATATCGGTGCGCGCGGAACCTCTTACTGGAATGTCCGACTTCTCGACCATCTCTTCGACTTCGAGGAAATCCGCGTGCATTCGCGCCGCCCGGAAAGCCGCAATGCCTTCGCCAAGCGTCTTGAGGCCGATCTCGGCAAGAAGATCGTCGTTACCGACAATTGGGAGGATTGCCTCAAGGACGCCGACATCATGGTCGAGGCCAGCCGCCTGCCGGAACCGGCGCCGCTGTTCAAGACCGAATGGGTCAAGAAGGGAGCATTCGTTGTGCCCTATGGCACGATGAGCGCACTCGAATTCGATCTCACGGACATCATGGACAAGGTCGTCGTCGACGATTGGGGACAATGCGGCCCCGGCAAGCCTTTCGGGGCGCTTCGCCGTCACGTCGACGAGGGCAAGGTGACGGCCGAGAACCTGCACGCCGAAATCGGCCAGATCATTTGCGGCAGGAAGCCCGGCCGCGAGAGCGATGAGGAGACTATCCTGTTCTGGCACCGCGGCCTCAGCACCACCGATGTGGCGCTCGGCGCCGCCATGGTCGACAAGGCAAGAGAGATGAACATCGGCCAACGGCTGCGGTTCGCATAATTGCCATGGTGTTGTCCAAGCCGATCGCCTGTTCGAGAATGTATAATCTCAGTCCGCGCATTCGCGGCCTGTGGGATGCGCTGTTTGCGCAGGTCAGTCTGCAGTCCGGCATCGAACTCGAGATCATCGCTCACGCAGCACCGGCACCGTTGTCGGAGCTGTGGGCGAGGCCGGACATGGGAGCGGTCTTCATGTGCGGCTATCCGTTTTCGCACATGCCCGAGGCTGCGCGACCGACGGTGCTTGCCGCACCCGTCTCGAGCGAGGCATGGTCTTTGGACCAGCCGCTCTATGCCAGCCACATTCTCGTCGCCTCCACCGGGCCGGTAAACGCTGTGGAGGATCTCGCAGCGGCACGCTGGGGCTGGACTGTGCGCGATTCCCAATCGGGCTATCACGCAGCGCGTTCTTTCCTTGCCGACCGGTTTGCCGGGAAAATGAAGCAGAGCATGACGGTCGGACCGCTGCTCAACCCGTCGGGCATCGTCGCCGCCCTCAAGGACGGCAGGATCGATGCGGGTGCGATCGACGCTTACGCCTTCCAATTGTTGCGGATGCACGAACCCGATGCGATCGATGGTCTCCGTATTGTGGCGACGACCGATCCGCTTCCGGCGCCGCTGCTGGTTGCCGCGCAGACATTGCCGTCGGACATCGCCGCAGCGTTGCAGCAAAGCCTCGTGACATTGCATAAAACGGCTGAGGGAGCGGCGGTTCTGGTGCAGCACGGCCTCAGGCGGTTCTCAACGGTCGTTCCCTCGACCTACGATATTCTGCCGCAGAGAGCAGACGACGCCGATCGCAGATTGGGGATCTCATGGTAGACAGGCGAAAGAGCGCCCCGATGCGGAGGTCTCGACGATGAAATGGGTCCCTAAACATCTCGACCGGCTATTCGAAGCACTGTTGGAGCACCTCAATCTTGTTTTTTCCTCGGTCGGCATTGCCCTGGTGATCTCGCTGATCGTCGGGATATGGGCTGCAAGGCGGCCGCGGAGCTTTGCCGTGATCGTCATCTTCACTGGTATCCTGTTTGCGGTGCCGAGCCTGGCGCTGTTTGCGCTTCTCATTCCCATCATGGGCATCGGTGCGGCACCCGCCATAACCGGTCTTGCCGCCTATTCGCTGATGATCCTGATCCGCAATATCGGCATGGGATTTCAGGCTATTCCGCGTGACATATTGGAGGCCGCCGATGGCATGGGCTACGGCACGGCGCGGCGGATCTGGGAAGTCGAACTGCCGCTGGCAGTGCCCTATATCGTCGGCGGGCTCCGCATCGCCATGGTGACGGTCATCGGCATTGCGACTGTTGCCGCCTATATCAATGCCGGCGGGCTCGGCGTCATCATTTTCGAAGGCATCGACCAGCGCTTTCCTGAAAAGATCATCGCAGGCGGGCTGCTGACGTCGTTTCTGGCGCTCTTTGCCGACTACTGTTTTGCCTCCCTCGAAAAGCTGCTGCGAAGGCGCAGCGGAGGGAAGGTAGCATGATCGTTATCGATGCATTCAGCTGGATCTTCAACAATTCCGGCACTTTCTTCAATGCGTTCAATCGCCATCTGCTGATGTGCGTCCTATCGCTCGGCATCGCCTTCGTCATTGCGGTGCCGCTCGGATTTGTCGTCGCGCGGGCGCCGCGCGCCGCTTTTGCGGTGGTCAATATTGCCGGCGCCTTGCGCTCCATCCCCAGCCTTGCGATCCTGTCGGCGACGATGCCCTTTCTCGGCATCGGATTGCTGCCGTCGGTGATCGCCCTCATCGTCCTGGCCGTGCCGCCGCTATTGTTGAACACGATCATCGGCATCCGCGAGATCGACGCCTCGGTGATCGATGCGGCGGATGGAATGGGCATGAGCGCAGGGCAGATGCTGTGGGAGATCGAACTTCCCCTGGCCGTTCCCGCGATTCTGTCGGGCGTCAGGACGAGCGCCATCCAGGTCATCGGTGGGGCGGCGCTAGCCTCCTTCATCGGCGGCGGCGGACTTGGCGATTTCATCAATGCCGGCATTGCGATCATGAACATGCCGCGCCTTCTCGTCGGAGCGGTGCCGATAGCCCTGCTCGCAATCTTTGCGGAATTGGCCTTCGGCGCCCTGGAGCGCCTCTTCACTCAACGGCGCTGAGCGGCCGAAAGCGGATATCAGGATGATTCATCTCGATCATGTTACCAAGAAATACGACGGAGGTGGCCCGCATGCGGTCGACAATCTCGATCTGCTGATCGAGACCGGCACGACGGTTGCCCTGATTGGTCCTTCTGGCTGCGGCAAGACCACGACCATGCGGATGATCAATCAGTTGGAGACGCCGACAACGGGACGCGTGCTGGTCGACGGAAGAGATATAGCCCGGGTCGATCAGAAGGAGCTCCGCCGCAGCATCGGCTATGTCATCCAGCAGGTCGGTCTGTTTCCGCATATGTCGATCGCACGCAACGTGGCGACCGTCCCGCGGCTTCTCGGTTGGGAAAAGGCGCGCAGCGATCGCCGCGTCGACGAACTCCTGGATCTCGTCGGTCTTGATCCGGCCGTCATGCGGCAGCGCCTGCCGCACGAATTGTCGGGCGGGCAGCGTCAGCGCGTCGGTTTCGCGCGTGCGCTCGCAGCAGACCCCGCAATCATGCTGATGGACGAACCGTTCGGCGCGATCGACCCGATCACCCGCGTTAGGCTTCAGGACGAATTCCGCGACATTCTGAGGAAGGTGAAGAAGACCGTCGTCATCGTCACGCATGACCTCGACGAGGCCATCAAGATGGGCGATCGCATTGCGATCATGCGGGATGGCCGCCTTCTGCAATATGATAGCCCGCAGGAAATTCTTGCGCATCCCGTCAACGACTTCGTCGAGAACTTCCTTGGCCCTGACCGAGCCATAAAGAGGCTGAGCTTGATTGCCGTATCGACGATCATGACAGCGCCGGAACCGTCCAACGGCGATGCCGAGATCGCCGCTGACGCCACGGTTCACGATGCCTTGGCGCTCATCCTCTCCGGCGAGATGCCGGGTCTCCATGTCAGGTCAGCCGATGGGTCGCTTGCGGGATATCTGTCGCGAGCCACCTTGTTGCGCGCCAATCGGCTGTAGAACAATTCCGGCTAAGTCCGCAGCTGTTTTGCTCGACGTGAACAAGTCCACCTGCCTTGCCGAAGGCTTAATACGCCAATGCTACCCACGCGTGCTGAAAGGATTTGCCGATCGCCCGTTTCGGACTGTCGATGGGTTTAACACAATGGATTGTGTAAGGCCGGCAGGATTGACGCCAATTCCGCTCGTTCATTCTCTGCGTTGTCTGAAGCTTTCCCAGCGCACTGCTGTCACATGAGGGGACCTGCACCATTGTCTTTTCTAGGCATCTTTCGGCAGCACTGAGCGAACCCTTGCGACGAAGGCATGGAAGTCCCCCATGAACGTGCGCAGGAAATCGGCGGTGCTCTCGTTCGTGACCTCGCCGTCATCGGTAATCAGCCCCGGAGTGAATTGAATGTAGGCTTCCGGAGCATTCATCTGCGGAGAGTTGCAAAAACTAAGCACGCTGCGCAGATTCTGCTGGGCGACGGCTGTGCCTATCGCGCCCGGCGAGGTGCCGATCACCGCAGACGGCTTGCGTGTGAACGAGTTGGTGCCGTAGGGGCGGCTCGCCCAGTCGATTGCGTTTTTCAGCCCGCCGGGGATGGATCGATTGTATTCGGGCGTCACGAACAGCACGGCGTCGACGGCCGCGATCGCCGCCTTGAATGCCCTGCCGGCCGGAGGGTAATCGGCGTCGTAATCGTAACTGTAGAGTGGCAGGTCCTTGAAGGATATCTCTGACATTTCAAGTTCCGGCGGGGCGACGCGCACCAACGCCTTGGCGAGCTTGCGGTTGATCGAACCCTTGGCGAGGCTGCCGATAAGATAGCCTACTTTATGCGTGGTCATGGCGTTCTCCAGTATCCCGCATGATAAAGGACATATCATACGCGGAATTCTCGACGGGGTCTCTGTCCTTTGGGTTCAAGCAACTATTCGCCGATAAACGTGACCGTCTCGGCCAGTGGGGCGCGGCCCGTACGGGCGTAACTTACCGCAGGGTCTTCGTAGCCGATCGACATGCCGCAGAAGAGGATCAGCCCATCGGGCGGCGACAGTACCTCGGCGACCGTCTCGCGAACCTGCGACCATGCCATCTGCGGGCAACTGTGCAGTCCTTCGGCGCGAAGCAGCAACATGACGGTCTGCAGATACATGCCGACGTCGGCCCATTGAGGTAGGCCAAGATCGCGGTCGATGTAGCAAAACAGAGCGGCTGGCGCGCCGAAGCAGTTCCAGTTGGCGATTGCTGCCCGCTGGCGTGCCTCCCAGTCCTCGCGCGCAATGCCGAGCGCGCTGTAGCGTTCCTTGCCGAAGGCGGAGCGGCGCTCGCCGTAGGGGGGCTTCAGCACGGAGGGGTACATCTCATACTGCCGCTTGTCCCAGGCGTCGCCATGCGCCACGCGCTCGACGGCTGATGTCTTGAGTTCGGCCAGCGGCGCGCCGGTCATCACGTAGGTATTCCACGGCTGGATGTTCGATCCTGACGGGGACCATGCCGCGGCAGCCAGCACCCGCTCAAGTATTTCCATCGCCACAGGCTGGTCTTTAAATCCGCGCACCGACCGTCGGCTTGTGACTGCCTCATATACGTCCATGATCGCCTCCATGCGCCGGGCCGTTCGTTCCGTTCCCGATGTGGTTCATTATCTCCATTCGCAATGGAGGCGTAATCACACCGTGGTCTAGGAGGCGTATATCAAACGTACATCAGCGATCGATGCGGTCGAAGGGCATGTCAGCAGAATTGGAGACCAATCATGAGCGGCAAGATCAGCGTTCCGCCATTGGCGTCAGGTGCCGACGGCTCGGGCACGTTCTGCCGCCGTACGGCGATGCGATCCGAAGATGTCCGCGAGAGTATCGAGCATTGCCCTGACCCCGTCAGATTGAAGTGAATAGTAGATCGTCTGCGCAGCCCTTCGTGTTTGCACGAGTTCCTGGTCTCGAAGAATTGCCAGATGCTGAGACGTCGAAGATTGGCTCAATCCCACTTCGTCAGCCAGGACGGTTACGGACATTTCTCCTTCGCTCAACAGATGCAGAATGTGAAGCCGTTTGGAATTCCCGATGGCCGACAGGAAGATTGCTTCGGTGTCGAAGGCATTGGTTTTAGGGGAAGGCGCGACTGACGATTGATTGTGCAAGGCGAGATCTCCTTTGGGGAACCAAAGCCGGGTACGGTGTCATATCCCCGAACTTTAATTTAGAGATAACGCAAGCGTGCGGGGCCGAAACCCATTGCCAGCGCCGAATCGTCTTTTTTGGCGTGAATCGGATACGGCGTGCATCAAATGGACAGCCGGCGTTCTTGGCGCCTTGATTAAAAGCTAACGCGCCCCCGCCTGACGCATCTGCACCGGCAATGTTTCCCAGGCCCGGATCAGTTCGCCGATAGAGGCGGCCTCCATCTTGTGCATGACGTTGCTGCGATGCAGCTTGACCGTCACTTCGCTGATGCCAAGGTCGAAGGCGATCTGCTTGTTGAGGCGCCCGCGTGCCACTTCGTGCAGAACCTCCCGCTCGCGCTGCGTCAGCGTCTCCAACCGTTCGATATTGCGATTGGCGATCGCCGCTTCCGCTCGTCGTTCGCTGTCCATTGAAATGGCGGCGGTTACGGCATCAAGCAGCGTCTGATCCCGCGCCGGCTTGGTGAGGAAATCCACGGCGCCGGCTTTCATCGCCTGGACGGTCATCGGGATATCTCCATGGCCGGTCAGGAAGATGATCGGCTTGGCAATGCCGTTCTCGGCCAGATGGCTCTGCAGATGGAGACCGCTTACCCCCGGCATGCGCACATCGAGGATCAGGCAGCCGGGTCTGTTCAATATATCCGCGTCGAGCAGTTCGCGCGTCGAAGCAAAGCTGACCGGCTGAAAACCGGCCGACAGGATCAGCTCCGACAGCGCCTCGCGAATGGATGCGTCGTCGTCCACGATCATGACGAGCGGCTGATCCTCTTCACGTTCACGCTGCGCTGACAAAGGCGCCGATCTACGAACAAACGGCTGGTCAACCCTCATGTCACCCTCCATCTCTCGATTTGTGTAAGGCATTGGCGATCGCCGCGATCAGGGCCTGGGCATCGAATGGCTTGCGGAAGAATCCTCCGGCGCCTTGAGCGCGGCCCTGATCTGCGATCTCGTGGCGGCCCGTAATCAGGAAAACCGGCAGCTCCGGGCGTGACTTCCTGACGAGATCGCGGAGTTCGAAGCCGTCGATGCCGGGCATTCCGATATCGGTGATGAGCAGATCGAGGTCCGACAGCCCGTTGACGAGCAGCGAGCCTGCCGACGAGAAGCCGCGGGCGACATAGCCCGCCGATTCCAGAAGGTCGCTCATCGATTCAAGGAGTCTTGGATCGTCATCGACAATTGCCACGACATGTCTTGTCTTGTTCATGTTCAATTCCCTCCCACCCGGCGCGAGTGGGTTATCGGTATTTCCAGTTTCTCCGCGATGCGCACGAGGTCGGCGAGCGATGCCGCCGCCATCTTCTGCATCACGTTTCTTCTGTGGATCTGCAGCGTGACTTCGCTGATCCCCAGTTCTGCCGCCGCCTGCTTGTTGAGAAGGCCGCTGACGACGAGCGGCAACACCTCGCGTTCACGCGGTGTCAGGTCGAGATAGTGTTGCCTCAGCATGCCGAGTTCGGCGCGCTCGGTCCTCTTTTCCCGATCCTGGGCGAGCGCCGCCTGGATTGCCGTCATCAGGTGCTCGTCGCTGAACGGCTTCGTCAGGAAATCCACTGCGCCGCGCTTGATGGCGCGCACGGAGGAGGGGATATCGCCATGTCCGGTGATGAAAACGATCGGCGGATGATCGCCGTCGGCTATCTGCTTCTGCAGGTCGAGGCCGTTGATATCGGGAAGTTCGATATCGAGGATGAGGCAGGCGGGAACATCCGGCTTGTCCGCTTTCACATAGTTGCAGGCCGACTCGAAGGCGATGGCGCGTATGCCATGCGAGTCCAGCAGCTCGCCGAGCGCCTCGCGAATGCGCTCATCGTCATCGACGATGAAGACAATATGGTCGTCCGCCGTCATGACGCCACCTGTGTTTCAATGGGCAATGTGAAGATCAACGTTGCTCCGCGCGGATTGTTCTGCTCCGCCCACAACCGTCCACCATGCAGTTCGACAATCGAGCGGCAGATCGCCAGGCCCATGCCCATGCCGTCTTCCTTGGTCGTGAAGAACGGCTCGAACATTTTTTCGGGAAACTCAATCCCCTGGCCATGATCGCTGACTTCCGTCTGTACGGCATTGCCGATGTGACGCACGCGCACCTCGATCACCCTGTCGCCGGCAATGGCCTCCATTGCCTCCATGCCATTACGGATGAGATTGATCAGAACCTGTTGGATCTGGGTGCGATCGACGGAGATCGGCGGGAGGTTGCCGTCGATCTGCAAAACCATGCGGGCGTGACGGCGCGCCATCTCGTCAGCCATGAGGTTGCGCCCTTCGTTGACGATGTCTGGCATCGTCGTATGAACCCTCCTGTCTGCGGATTGTTTGAACAGGGCGCGGATGCGGCTGACGACATCCGCGGCCGAGTTGGCGTCCCGGATGATGCGCTCGATTGTCCTTTGGGCACGCTCCATGTTCGGCGGTTCGGCCATGAGCCATCGTTGGCAGGCGTGTGAGTTTGCGACGACGGCAGCGAGCGGCTGGTTCACCTCGTGGGCGATGGAGGCCGAAAGCTCGGCAAGGCTCGCGACCTGGCTCGCTCGCGCGAGACCCTCTCGCGCCTGACGCAGATCTTCCTCCGCCCGAACCTCGCCGTCGATATCAAGGCAGATGACATTCCATTGGACGATGGCGCCTTCGGCATTGCGCATCGGCGCAGCGCGCGTCTCGACCCAGCGATATTCGCCATCGAACCGCCGCAGGCGATGCCTGCGCGCATAGGGCTCACCGGTGCGCAATGAATGGGCGTAGTTCTCCTTGACCCCTGCCACGTCGTCGGGATGAACGCCGGCATCGAGCGTGCCGTCCAGCCGGCTTTTTCCCGTTCCATCAAGCGCTTCGAGCCTGTATCCGAGGAAGTCGCGCAGCTGAGGATTGCGATAGACCGGCTCCCCATCCGGCGCCGCGCAATCGATCATTGCCGGCAGCGTTTCAACGATCTGCCAAAGCGAACGCTCTCTCTCGCGCAACTCTTGCTCGATGCGCAATTGATCGTCGATGTCATGCGTCAGGCCATACCACTGAATGATCTGCCCGCTCTCGTCCCTGAGCGGCTCGGCGCTGCCTCTGACCCAGCGATAGACGCCGTCAGCGCGCCGCAGGCGATATTGCTTCGAGAAACGCTCGCCGGTGGCGAAGGAATGCTTCAGCGCCTCGGAAAGGCTCTCCGCATCGTCGGGATGGATGGCGGCTTCTATTATGGCGGACAGCCGGTTCATGCCGGGCTTTTCTGGGTTTGCAATGTCCGGGCCGAGAAAATTGATCAGCCGCTTATTGAAGAAAGTTGGCTCGCCATCCGCATTCAAGCGCCAGAGAAGGCTCGGGACGATGTCGACGAGCTGCGACAGCTCCCGTTCCCGCTCGCGCAGTGCCTGTTGCGCTCGCACCTCGTCATCGATATCGACCGCAGCGGCATACCATTGCACGATCGTTCCATTTTGATCCCGCAACGGCTCTGCGCGCCCCTCCATCCACCGATACGCACCGTCGGCGTGGCGCCGGCGGTACTTTATCGTATAGGGCTCGCCGGTCGCGAGCGCACGACCGAGCACCTCGCGCATGCGAGGTCCATCGTCGGGATGCACGGTTGCTCCGATGAGCACCGCCAAACGGCTGAGATCGGGTTTGTCCCAGGCTGCGACATCATCCATCCCGATGGATTGCAGGGTGCGCCTGCTGAAGAAGGTTGGCTCGCCATTCGGCGCCATGCGGGCAATGTGAACCGGAACCATATCGACGAGCTGTGACAGTTCGCGCTCGCGGTCACGTAGTGCCTCGAGCGCACGCACTTCTTCGTCGACATCGAGGGAAACGCCGTACCATTGCACGACCTTGCCGTCGTCGTCCCGCCGCGGCTCCACCCTGCATTCCGCCCAGCGATAGACGCCGTCCTTTTCAAGCCAGCGAAACCGCATCGCGGTGCCGCTGCCGCTTTCGAAGCATTTGCGCAGCGTGCGCTGAACGTCGCGCGCCTCATCGGGATGGATCAGTTGCTGCAGCAACTCGTCAATGCGGGGTTCGCCGTCGGCGTCGAAATCGGCGATGACGGCGCGGAAGTGATCCTGATAGCGTTTGTTGAAGTAGATTGATCCGCCCGCCGGCTCCACGCTCCAGATGCGGACAGGAACGGCGTCGAACATCTGCTGCAACTGCTGTTCGCTCCGGCGCAGCGTCTCTTCGGCATGGACTTGATCGTCGATATCGTGACAAAGCCCGTACCACTGAACGATGCTTCCCGCCTGATCGCGCATCGGCTCGGCGCGACTCGACATCCAGCGATAGACGCCGTCGGCGCGGCGCAGCCGATACCGCATGGCGAAATTCTCCCCCGTGACGAGGCAATGGCTGAGCGACTCTCTGAACGCCGCGGTGTCATCGGGATGAATGATGGCTTGAAGGACTGCTTCCAGCCGGCTCATATCCGGCTTGTCGGCATCGGCCACGTCAAGGCCGAGGAAATCAACCATGCGCTTGTTGAAGAAGGTCGGCTCGCCCGCGGGCGTCAGACGCCAGACGTGGCTCGGAACCATGTCCACCAGTTGCGATAGCTCGCGCTCCCGTTCGCGCAATGCGTCAACGCTTTGTCGCAACGAAAGCGACGCCAGTTGATGCTGGCGGGATATGGCCGCGACGATGAGCGCCGAAAGCGCCGAGATGGCCAGAAAAAGCTGCAGCATGATCTGCTTGTGTTTCTGAGACTCCGGATCGCCCGCGAATTGACCGGCGCCGGTTATCGTGAAGACCGCCGTAATCAGTGCCAGCAGCACGAGCGATATTGCCGCGCCCTTGAACTCGAAGCGGACCGCCGCCCACAGAAGAGGCGGCATGATGATATAGGCGAACGGAAGATAGCCGCTCAGGGAAAGCGCGGCGATGGCGAGGAAGATGAGGCCGAGAACGCAAGCCTCCATCCATTGCGTGGTCGACAGCTGCGGTCTGCCCCGCCAGCTGTGGAGCACGACGAGCGCCAGCGGCGCCACGATGAGAACGCCGGTCGCATCGCCGATCCACCAGAGAGGCCATGCCGTCACGAAGGATTGCGAGAGGATGCTAAACCACGCCAGCGTTGCGCTTCCAATGGTGGCGCTGACGATCGGAGCAATCCCGGCGCCGAGCGCGACGAAAGCGAGCACTTCCTGCAGGCTTTCCAGCCGCACCGGCCGCTGCAGTGCGCGGTTCACGAGCCAGGCGCCCGCCACCGCTTCCAGAGCGTTGCCGAGATAGATCAGGAAGGCGGCAAGCGGTGGACTGTGAAACCACAGGCCATTGCTGAACATCTCCGCCAGGCAGCCGCCCAGCACCCACCAGGGCCAGCTGTATCCGGAACTGAGAATAAGCGTCGCGATGAAAAGCCCGCTCGCCGGCCAGATGGAAATGCCGGTTCCAGGCACGATCGCCAGAGATTGGGCGAAGCCGCAGGCGAGCACATAGGCGAGAAAGAAAAGCCCCAGACGCGGGAATGGCGGGCGGTGCAACCAGACCCTCTCCATCAACCGCTCCGGCCGGACAGGTAAAGCCTGGGGATCGTCAGTGTTTCCTACAGCAGGTGTTTTCCATTTCGGGGCCGGCGCGCTCATATTGAAACCGTAATCTTGCCGCACCACAACCGCAACTCATGGAAATCCATGCATTGCGCGGGAATAAAGCCGATTTTTCGGACCCTGGCGTAGTCTTTGGTGTTTCCGATGAGGCATCCTAAACTTTGGGCTGGCTTCACTATGCCTTGCGTCTCGGACGTTCGACCTCAGGCATGATGGAATGCGCTCGGCGGTCAGGTCATTCTCCGTCGGTGCAAGCACGAGGATGACGCAAAGAGGAGGCCGACATGAAGATCGTGGTAGCGGGAGCAAGCGGCCTTATCGGAACGCAACTTGCGGCGGATCTGCGGCGCTCGGGCCACGACGTCACGGCCGCATCTCCGTCGCTCGGCATCGATACAGTGACTGGCAAGGGCCTGGAAGCGGCAATGACATGTGCCGACGTCGTTGTCGATGTGACCAATGCCGCCTCCTTCGGCGACAGTTCGGCGCTGGATTTTTTCAGGTCGTCGACGAAGAACCTGCTCGCGGCAGCGGCGGAAGCCCGCGTCCGGCACTATCTCGCGCTCTCCGTCGTCGGCACGCCGCGCCTCGTCGAAAGCGATTATTTCCGCGCGAAGGCGGTGCAGGAAAATCTCATTCGGGCTTCAACTCGCCCCCACACGATCCTCCGCTCGACCCAGTTCTACGAGTTCATCAACGGCGTGATCGACATCGGCGCCGAGGGCAACGTTGTTCGTTTGCCTCCGGCCTCCGCGAGGCCGGTCGCGGCTCGGGAAGTCGCGGCATTCCTGGCGGAACTGGCAACAGGAGATCCCTTGGGCAACATCATCGAGATCGGCGGCCCCGAACAGTTCGGCATCGATGACATCGCCCGGATCTATCTCGCCGCGAATGAAGACCAGCGACAGGTGATAACCGATCCTTCCACCTCGTATTTCGGGGTCGAACTGACGGGTGACGTGTTGCTGCCTCATGTCGGCGCGCGCGTGGCGACCCAGAAGCTCTCCGAGTGGCTCTACCAGTCGATGGCGGCTTAGCGGCGTTCTTGAATTTTGCTGAATGAAGTAATACCTGCTTCTTGGAGAGTATTACAGAAGGCGTTCGCTATGACCACCACCGTTACTGCGAAAGGGCAGGTGACCATTCCGAAGCCTGTACGGGACATGCTTGGCATCGTTCCTGGCAGCCAGGTCGATTTTCATCGTGCTGCCGACGGCAGTGTGGTCCTGATGCGTGCCGACAAGAAACGGCCGGCGAGCCGCTTCGACATGCTGCGCGGCCATGCCGGCAAGGGCCTCGATACCGACGCTATCATGGCTTTAACGCGCGGCGAAACGTGACCCTTGTTGATACCAATGTGCTCCTGGACCTCGTAACCGACGACCGGGAATGGTCGGACTGGTCTATTGCGCAGCTCGAAGCCGCGAGTATCGAGGGCCCCCTGCTCATTAACGATGTAGTCTATGCCGAACTTGCGGTTCGATACGATAGGATCGAGGCGCTGGAGGCCTTTGTTGAACAGGCCGCCCTCGAGATGACGCCGATGCCGAGATCCGCTTTGTGTCTCGCCGGCAAGGTTTTCACGCAATATCGCAAAGCAGGCGGTACGCGTACCGGCGTGCTTGCCGATTTCTTCATCGGCGCTCATGCCGCCGTGCAGCAGCTGCCGCTCCTGACGCGAGATGGCGGCCGCTATCGCAGCTATTTCCCCTCCTTGAAATTGAAAGCGCCCGGTTCGTGAGGCGAAGACCTGCGTGACGGCAGATTTCAACAAATCTCCTGCAGCGGCGGCTCAAGCTTTTGCGACGGCTCCAACACTGTCGGCCGGTTTGGTCTTCGCACCAAAGGTGAATCCTGTTCTATTGAATAACTAGGGAGTGATGCCGACCGAGACGGGGATCATGCTCCAGCCGTGCAGTGCCCCGCCGGCTCGGACTCAAGTCTATCGCGGCCCATGCGCCCCATCGAAGATATGCCGCGCCTTGGCCCTCGGCGCAGCGACGGAATGACGGTTGACCAGCGAACATTCAAGCTTCGTAATTGGATAGCGCTTGCCGGGCATGGTCTGCAGGTTGAGATGTTCAATCGCCCACTGACCCATGGCGAGGTGCGGAAGGACCGAAGTGGTCAACGCCGGTACCAGATGTCTCGAAATTTCTTCGTCGTCGTACCCGACCACCGACATGTCCTGGGGAATGCGAAGCCCGGCATCTTTGAGCGCTTCATAGCATCCCACTGCAGTGCGGTCGTTCTGGCAGAAAATCGCGGTCGGGGGTTCCTGCAAAGCAAGCAATTGCATCGTAGCGGCGTAGCCGGCACCGGCCGACCAGTCGCCTTCAACGACCAATTCTGGATCGAAGGGTATATCGGCGGTCGCTAGTGCACGGCGGTATCCCGTCAGCCGGTCTTGTGCAGCCTGCATCCAGATTTCACCGGTGATCGTCCCTATGCGATGGTGGCCGTGCGTGATCAGATGCCGGGTGGAGCTCTGGCCTCCGGCGATTTCACTTGGCACTACGGCTGGAAAGGCATGATCCGCCGTGTAGCAGTTCAACAATACCGTCGGGATGTTGAGTTCACAGACATAAGAGGGGAGTTGGATCTCTCTGGTATAGATTGTCATGTATATGAGTGCGGATATGCCCCCGTTCGTCAGGGCCCTGATTGCTTTTGGCTCCATGACGGGATCACCCAGCGTTTGGGTAACCAGCAGCACGTTGCCCGTATTCCACGATGCTTGCCGGGCGCCCTCGATCGCGACGATCGCTTCCGGGCTGGTAGCGAGCTGATCCACGGCGAAACCGATCACGTTGTCCAGGCCCGAATAAGAGGCCTTCATGGTATAGCTTGTCCCCATGTAGCCGAGGGCGCGCGCCGCCTCCAATACGCGGTCGCGAGTCTGCTGTGAGATGCGGGTGCCGGGCGTGTCGTTGAGCACGAAGGAAACAGCAGCCTGTGAGCAGCCGGCCGCCGCGGCAATGTCCATCATGGTCACGCGGGCGGGCTTATCCATTTCAGGATTCTTTTGGGTCTTAGGCTTTCGCATTCGGGGGAACGATCTCCGGATCTTGGAAGAAGTTACGTTTTAGGTAATTAATATTAGCACTTATCCGAAAGTGCTGGCAATCGCGCGAGCACCTGCAACGCTTGGCATTCCTCACTTTGTAATTTCATTCTCGCTATCCCGCGATGAAATGTTTTGATGCGCATTGATAATACTATTTACTAATTAAGATTCTTGTATACCGTCAGAGAGCGATCGGACCATATGCCACTCGTCGCTTTTGCGGCGGCCCTAGGAGGGGGCGCGCATTCGGCCGGCCGCAATTCGCAAACGGGCCGATGCGACTGCGGCCCCTCGGGAGGTATATTATGAAACAGCTGAAACGGAATGCAGCCTTGTTCCTTGCCGGGCTGATGCTGAGCGCGGTGCCGATTGCAGTATCCGATGCCGCCGACAAACCGACTCTTGCTTTCGTCGTCAACGGAGCGTCTGACTTCTGGAAAGCCGCGGAAGCGGGCGTGAAGAAGGCCCAGGCCGAATTGCCAGATTACCAACTGGAGCTGAAGTACCCTGAGCAGGCATCGGTAGCCATCCAGCAGCGCCTGATGGAAGACCTGGTCAGTGCTGGCGTCAAGGGGATCATGGTTTCCGCAGTCGATCCCAAGACTCAGACCGAGGGCTTGAACAAGATCGGCTCACAAACAGCTCTCTTTACGACCGACAGCGACGCGCCGCAGACCAACCGCGTCGCTTATATCGGCTCATCCAATATCGACGCAGGTCTGCAGGCAGCCGAAATCGCGAAGAAGGCGATGCCGGACGGCGGCAAGTGCATCGGATTTGTCGGGCTCCTCGGCGCCGATAACGCCAAGGAACGTATCCAGGGCATGAAGGATGGGCTTAAGGGTACCAAGATCGAGCTGACAGATGTGCGCGGCGACGATATCGACCAGACACGCGCAAAAAAGAATGTCGAAGATGCGCTGGTGGCCAGCCCGGACGTGACCTGCATGGTCGGCTTCTACTCTTATAACACGCCACGCATCTATGAGGCGCTGCGCGACGCCGGAAAGCTTGGTCAGATCACTGTCGTCGGCTTTGACGACGATCCGATCACGCTCGGCGGCGTCAAAGAAGGCACGGTCGCGGCAACCGTCGTGCAGCAGCCATTCGAATGGGCTTATCAGGGGATGAAGCTGATGGCCGCCTACCTCAAGGGCGACAAATCAGGTATTCCTAGCAACGGCTTGATCATCATTCCGACAGTGATCATCGGCAAGGATGACGTCGATAAATATGCCGCTAACCTGAAGGCCATGGCTGGAAAGTAATTCTCTCTCGCGGCGGGAGTACTCCCCGCCGCGAGAGACGTTTCATGCCGCAGCACCCGCAGTCATGGACAGGCAATGAATCATAGCTCAGACATCCCGTCACCGAACGCGTCTGCAACGCCGTTCCTTTCGCTTTCCGGCGTTGGCAAGACTTTTCCAGGTGTCGTAGCGCTTGACGGGTTGTCGCTCGACATCGTGCCGGGAGAGGTCATCGGCTTGGTCGGCGAGAACGGGGCCGGAAAATCGACGCTGATGAATATTCTCGGCGGCGTGATCGCTCCGGATCGGGGCACGATCCTGCTCGATGGCGCAGAGCTTCGCCACCTCACCGTGGAGACGAGCATCGCATCCGGCATCGCTTTTGTGCATCAAGAACTCAACCTTTTTGACAATCTCGACGTCGCCGCCAATATCTTCCTGGGCCGTGAGCCGTTGAAAGCGGGACCTTTCAAGTTTGTCGATCGCGCTCGGCTTCGCGAGATGGTGACCCCGCTCTTGAAGCGTGTAGGGGCACATTTTTCCGCCGATACACCCGTTGCGGCGCTTTCCCTTGCCGAACAGCAGATGGTGGAAATCGCCAAGGCACTGTCGATCAAGGCCAGGCTTGTCATCTTCGACGAACCCACGTCCAGCCTGCCCCTGGCCGAAACCGAGCGGCTCCTGAACATCATCAAATCGCTGAAAGCGGATGGTATCAGTGTGATCTTCATCTCGCACCGTCTCCACGAGGTTGAGCGTGTAGCAGACCGGGTGGTCGTATTGCGCGATGGCACGCTCGTCGGTACGCTCGCCAAGAAGGACATTGGCCATGATCAGATGGTCAAGCTGATGATCGGCCGGTTGCTCGCGGCCCGGACGGCAAAACCGCAGCGTTCGCCAGGCCCGGTCGCATTGAAGGTAAATGGTGTGCGCACCGAGGCCTATCCCAGCCGCCCCGTTGACCTGGAAATCAGGTACGGAGAAATCCTGGGGCTTGCAGGTCTCGTCGGGTCTGGCCGCACCGAGCTTGCAAGGGTCCTCTTCGGCATCGACCGGAGTTACGGCGGAGCCATTCTGCAGGACGGACGCCAAATTGCGATCGGTTCTGCTCGGGACGCTGTCGCCCGCGGCATCTTTCTGGTGCCGGAGGATCGCAAGCGCAACGGCATTCTTCTTGATCTTCCGATCGCCCAGAACATCACTCTTGCCGATCTTCCCAGGATTTCTAGCCGCTTCATGGTCTCCGCTGAACGGGAGATCGAGGCCGCTGAAAAGCAGCGTGTTCGTCTCGGTATCAAAGCGCCCTCCGTTTCGACGCGAACCGGCACTCTGTCCGGCGGCAACCAGCAGAAGGTTGTTCTAGCCAAGTGGTTGTCGATGAGCCCGAGGGTAATGATCTTCGATGAGCCGACACGGGGCATCGATATCGGCGCGAAAAACGAAATCTACGGCCTGATGCGAGCGCTTGCCGATGCCGGTGTCGCGATCCTGATGATCTCCAGCGACATGGAAGAGGTGATTGGCGTTTCTGACCGCATCGCGGTCATGCACGAGGGCCAGATTGCCGGCATTCTCGAAGAGGACGAATTCAGCCAGGAAAGCGTCCTTTTGCTTGCTGTCGGCAAAAGCGTAAAATAGCGGCTGCGGCCATTATGAATGAACGGGTATCGGAGATGGGTCTCGAATGATCAAGAAAGATCTTGGACTTCTGCTTTTGATCGTCGTTGTCGGCGTCGTCGTCGCCATCATCAACCCGCGATTCTTGCTGCCGATCAACCTTGCGAACACCGCCAACCTGATCGGCCTGTTCGGCATCCTGTCGATGGGCCAGGCCTTTGTCATCATTACGGGCGGTATCGAGCTTTCGGTGGGCTCGCTCGTAGCGCTTCTTGGCGTACTGTTCGTCGATTTCATTGCGGTACAAGATATGCCCTGGACTCTGGCACTGCCGCTCATTCTCCTGCTCGGCGCAGTCGTAGGCGCGGTCCACGGTTGGCTCATCACCCGGCTCAACTTGCAGCCCTTCGTCGTCACCCTATGCGGCCTCCTGATCTATCGCGGGGCAGCACGCTTCTATACGGCCGACGGAACGGCGGGATTTGCATTCGGCCAGAATTTCCCGGAGCTTGAGTTTCTGACCGCCGGGCGGCTCTATGGCATTCCGAGCACCTTCATTGCTATGGTCGTCATTGCCGTGGCCATGTGGCTGGTGCTTCATCGCTCTGTCTTCGGACGTTATCTTTACGCGATTGGAAAAAACGAAGAGGCTGCTCGCTATTCAGGTATCCGGACTGACCGTTTGGTTATGACGGCCTATGTCATCTGCGGACTGCTTACGGCGCTTTCGGCAATCTATTTCGCCATGTATACGCGCTCGATCTCGCCGGCGAGCCATGGCCAGTTCTACGAGCTATACGCGATTGCCGCCGCCGTGCTCGGCGGCTTTTCACTCCGCGGCGGTGAGGGATCGATCGTCGGGGTCGTGCTGGGCACAGTCCTACTGCAGGAGTTGCAAAACCTTGTGAACCTGCTCGGCATTCCCTCGTCGCTGAACTTCGCCGTCATGGGTGGCGTGATCCTCATCGGCGTCCTGATCGACCAACAATGGCATTCGATCCGCGCGAAGCGACGCCTCGTCTCCGCCGCACGGCAGACTGAATCCCGTCTTCCAAACGAAGGAACCTTGCCGGTGGTTGCTAACCGGGACTAAGAAGCAGCCAGGCGGCCTGTCGGCTGCCCATCAAGGACATAGTGCCATGACCATCGGCATGTCACCGAAAGGTCGCAATGGCTAACACTATCCGGACGAAACCGATCGCGCATCGCCGCGTGAATTGCAGGTTGCCGTACGACGGCAAGCCGGAAGCCCAAGCATTCTCGAACCGGACAAGGCTTTGACGGGTCGTGGTGATCAACGGCAACAAAACCGGAGGATGATCGGCAACGGTCGCCTTGAGCCTGTCTGTTCCGCCGGCCGTTCCGCGAAAACGCAATGAATTTCACATGCATACCGAGAATGGAGGCCTTGCCCTTCGGCATCGCGGCGGTGCCAATCGCCGCCGTCCAATCCGTCAAACCTCCGGTTTTTGGACACCGTTTTGCTGGCTCTGATGCGTGTTTTGGTTAAGCATTTGTAATTCAGCCACGAATCGCGGCATATAGTAACTGCGCAACTGAGGCGCTTTCGTTCAAAATTGCGCAGTTATTTGGGAAAACCAATATGCAGCCGAGGCTTGCTCTCCAAGACGATCAAGAACATCTCCCGTCACTTCTGGCAACAGATGCGCAGGAGTTGTCCTATCAACTTCAACAGCATCAGGCGAAAATCTTTCCCCCTTTGTCGCAAAAGACGATCAGGACATTTTCTCCGGCGGAGGCTGCGGCCTTCATCGGCATCGGCGAAGGTTATCTCCGGCAGGTGGCCGCTGATGGCCACGGTCCGGATCCGCTGGCAAACGGTCGACGGCTCTATAGCGCAACCGACATGGACCGGATCCGCCGGGTCCTCGACGAGCGAAATGGAACGCCGAAATATGTGCCGGCCCGCAGGCCGGGCGAAAAGCTCCAGATCGTCTCCGTGATGAATTTCAAGGGCGGCTCGGGCAAGACCACGACCGCGGCCCACTTCGCGCAATTCATGGCGCTCCGGGGCTACCGCGTCCTTGCCGTTGACCTCGACCCGCAGGCGTCCCTGTCTGCTTTGTTCGGCCATCAGCCGGAATTCGACGTCGGTGAGGGCGAAACGATCTACGGCGCGATCCGCTATGACGATCCGCGCCCGATCGCCGACATCGTGCGCGCCACCTATACGCCGAACCTGCATCTCATTCCCGGCAATCTCGAATTGATGGAATTCGAGCACGAGACACCGAAGGCCATGACGTCGGGTAGGGCCGAGACGATGTTCTTTGCCCGCATCGGCGAGGTGCTGACCGATATCGAGAGCCTTTACGACATCGTCGTCGTCGACTGCCCGCCGCAGCTCGGTTTCCTGACAATGTCGGCGCTCTGCGCCGCGACCTCGGTGCTGATCACGGTTCATCCGCAAATGCTCGACGTCATGTCGATGTCGCAGTTCCTGACGATGACCAGTGAACTCATGTCTGTCGTCGAGAAGGCGGGCGGGCGCACCAGCTATGACTGGATGCGCTATCTTGTGACGCGGTTTGAACCGAATGACGGGCCGCAAAGCCAGATGACCGGCTTCATGCGGGCGATCTTCGGCAATCGCATGCTCCACAACGCCATGGTGAAATCGACGGCCGTTTCCGATGCCGGCGTCACCAAGCAGACACTCTACGAAGTCGAGCGCTCGCAATTCACACGCGGAACCTATGATCGGGCGCTGGAGTCGCTGAACCTCGTGAATGGTGAGATCGAAGCGCATATTCGCTCCACCTGGGGAAGGAGATAGGATGGCGCGCAAGAACCTGATCGAATTTTCCGCACCGAGCCCGGCAAGGGCGGAAGCGGTCGCGCCGCGCGAAAATCGTCCGATTGCCGGCTTCGTGCCGCAGGAGCGCAGTGGCGGGCCGGTCGGCGGCATTACCAAGACACTCGGCAACATCACCGAGAAGATGGAGCGCGCCAGCGAGCTGGAGCGGCAGCTTGCCGCGGGCCAGATGATCGTCGAGCTAGATCCCGGCCTGATCGACGCGTCTTTCGTCAGCGATCGCCTGGCGATCGATGCTGGCGAACTCGCCGAGCTGGTCGAACAGATCCGCGAGCATGGGCAGCAGGTCCCGATCCTCGTGCGTCCGCATCCGGAAGCCAAAGGCCGCTATCAGGTCGCCTATGGCCATCGCCGCCTGGCAGCCACGAGAGAGATCGGCATCAGAGTCCGCGCGGTCGTCCGTGACCTGACCGACGGCCAGCTGGTCGTCAGCCAAGGCCAGGAAAACAGCGCCCGCACCAATCTCTCCTATATCGAGCGCGCGCTCTTCGCGTCGCGGCTGGAAGAACGCGGCTTTGCCCGCGACGTCATCATGGCGGCGCTGAGCGTCGACAAGGCGGCGCTGTCGAGGATGCTGATCGTAATACGGCAGGTGCCGTTGGCGCTCATCAACGCCATAGGTGCTGCGCCTGATATTGGCCGGCGGCGATGGCTGGAACTCGGCGAGCAGCTCGAAAATGCCGATGTCGAGAAGATCATCGCGGAGTTGTCCGCGGACGACGCGCGGAAGATGACGAGCGACGAGCGGTTTCACCGGGCATTCGTTCTGGCAAATAAAAAGGCCGCGGCACCGAAGCCGGCAGTCGTCAAATCCGAGGTCAGCGGCGTGCCGGTGACCGTTAAAAAAACAGCATCCGGCGCCACCTTTGTCTTCGACGGCAAGACTGCGCCCGGTTTCGACCAATTTGTCCAGGAACGGCTACAGGGCCTGTTCCAGGAGTTTAAAAAGCACAGAGGAGCGTAGCGCGCAAAAGAAAAAGGCCCCCAACGACGCCGTCGTGGAAGCCCTTCTCAGATCTTAAGCACATCGAGAATCGCATTTCCACGAATCACAGTCAAGCGTCTTAGGCACCAAAGTGGTGGACTGTTTTCTTTTGCCTGAACGAAGGTGAAGGCAAATGGAGAGTGGATATGTGACGACGCCCTTTGGGCGGCGGCCGATGTCGCTTGGCATGCTGGCAAGCCAGCAACTGGCCGAGAGCATCGAGCCCGGGATAAGACGTAGCAAGTGGAAACTGTTCAGGGCGATTTGCGAGGCGCGGCCGGCGCTTGGTGTGACCGATCGGGCGCTGACGGTGCTCGATGCGCTGCTCACCTTCTATCCCGATGACGAGATTTCCGAGGAGAAGGGCCTGATCGTCTTTCCCTCGAATGCGCAGCTTTCGCTTCGCGCCCGGGGTATGACGCCGGCGACGCTGCGGCGGCACCTTGCCGTGCTGGTCGAGGCTGGCCTGATCCTGCGCAAGGACAGCCCGAACGGAAAGCGCTATGCGCGTCGCGACAGGGAAGGGGAGATCGGTGAGGCGTTCGGCTTCAGCGTCGCGCCACTGCTGGCGCGCGCGGTCGAAATCGAAAACCTGGCCGCCGAGGTGGTTGCCGATCGAGAACTCATCCGGGCGACCAGGGAGCGCCTCACCGTGTGCCGGCGGGATATCTCGAAGCTGATCGCAGCAGCGATCGAGGAAGGTGTGCCTGGCGACTGGGAGCAGATGTCGCTGATGTTTAGCGGTCTCGTAGGCAGGATTCCACGCGTCGCGGGGGCCGAGGAATTGGCTTTACTGCTCAACGAGATGGGGCTGCTGCGCGACCAAGCCGTCAACTTGCTGGAAAGACATATAAAATTACAAAAATTAGACGCCAATGAGTCTCAAACTGAGCGCCACAAACAGAATTCAAACCCCAGCTCCAATTTTGAACTTGAACCAAGCTTCGACACGAAGCAGGGCGCGAAGCCGGCGACCGATAACGACCCGGTCGCCGGACCGCAGGACGAGCGAAGATTGAAACATCCGGCATCGGCCGGCGCAATAAGCGGCAGGAAATCCGGCGCGACTGAACCAGCGGCGGGACATACGCTGAAATCCTTCCCGCTTGGTCTGGTTCTTCAGGCCTGCCCGCAAATTCTCGACTATGGGCCGGGCGGAACGATCGGCAATTGGCGCGACCTGATGTCGGCTGCCGTCGTCGTCCGCTCGATGCTCGGCGTCAGCCCTTCGGCCTATGAGGAAGCCTGCGCCGGCATGGGGCCGGAAAACGCCGCGACGGTGATCGCCTGCATTCTGGAAAGGGGCGGACACATCAATTCGCCCGGCGGTTATCTCCGCGATCTCACCCGCAGGACCGAGAGAGGCGAATTTGCGATCGGCCCGATGCTGATGGCGCTGGTGCGGGCAAATGGTGGAGTGCGGCGCGATGCCGGCTGATGGACTTCGGCTGCAGCACAGTCGTGCATCGAGTGATTGCTCGGTCAGCGCGGCGGCGTGGTACTTTCCCGCAGGATCAATTCGACGGGCCACAATTCATGGATCTCGTCTGCGGGGCGGCCAGCGATGAGCTGTAGTGTCAGCTCTGCGCAGCGTGTGCCCGCGGCACGCATGGAAGATCGTGTGGTCGAAAGCGACGGGACCATATTCTCGGCCGTCAGATAGGGGAAGACGTCGTCATGGGCGATGACGGAAACATCCTGTCCGACCGTCATCCCAAGCGAACGGACGGCACGGTAGACACCAAGAGCTGTCATGGTGGAACCGGCAACGATGGCGGTCGGGGCATTGGCGCTCTCCAGAAAAGAACGGGCGTGGCGAAAGCCGCTCTCGTCGGAAAATTTATCGCAGACCATCAGGCTGGGATCTGCGGTGAGCCCACGCTCCTGATGGGCTATCCGAAAACCCTGTTCGCGATGGATTGAATAGGTCTTGCCACGCAGGCCATTGATCATGCCGATGCGCCGGTGCCCGAGATCGAGCAGGTGTTCGGTCACTCTGCGCACGGCATTTTCATTGTCGATATCGAGCCAGGCATGAACGTGCTCGGTCTCCGAGCGGCCGTGGACCAGAAAAGGCACGCCGAGGCTGTTCAGCATCTCGATCCGTGGGTCCCTGGGACGGGGCGAATGAATAATCACGGCGTCTACCCGGCGGCTTTCGACCAGGCGCCGGTAGGCCTGTATCTCGTCGTCGTCATTATGCGCGGTAATAGGTGTGATGAGAATATCCGTATCGGTCGTTTCCAGGCGCTGCGCCATCCCCGACACGAATTCGGAAAAATGAATTTCTCCTGAACGCCCCATCATGACGCCGATCGCTCCGGCTCTTCCAGTCTTCAGGCGCACGGCATTGACATCGGGGCGATAGCCTAGCCGCATTGCTTCGCTCGCAACCCGGGCGCGCGTGGCTTCGCTCACCTCCGGATAGCCGCTGAGTGCGCGGCTGACCGTGGTCGGAGAAAGCCCAAGCTGCTTTGCAAATTCACGAAGTTTCATCGATGTCTTCTTTGTCCGGGAAATCAATGGACGATGCGTTGATGATGCGCAACGGGCAAGTGCTGATTCAGTTCAAATTGAAAACGGTTTCAATTATGTCACGTTGAAATGTCGGCTGCGGATGCCGAATGTACGCCCTTATCCGCGCAGCATGGCTATTATTATCATACAAATACAACCTCCAGAAGCTGGTTTTGGTGTCTTGACGTCATCAAAGCCTTCTGCGATGTTCCGTTTGCCAAATCGATTTCAATTTCTGGGAGGAGATTATGAAAAACTTTGCTCTGGCCTTATCCGCGATTGGACTTGCTCTCGCGGCCGGCCCCATCCACGCCGCAGAAATTTCGTTTGCCGCGAACACCACCGGGAAAAACGTCGAATTCCTGAACAAGCAGCTCGCGATTTTTGAGAAGGAGACCGGCAATCAGGTGAAGCTCGTCACCATGCCATCGTCGAGCAGCGAACAGTTCTCGCAATATCGCTTGTGGCTTGCCGCGGGGAACAAGGACATCGACGTCTATCAGACCGATGTCATCTGGGCGCCGCAGCTTGCCGAGCAGTTCATTGATCTGAAGGAGGCCACCAAAGATGTGGCTGGCCAGTTCTTCCCGTCGATCATCGCTTCGCAGACCGTCAATGGCCGGCTGGTGGCGCTGCCGTTGTTTACCGATGCTCCGGCGCTGTTTTACCGAAAGGACCTGCTCGAGAAATATGACAAGCTGCCGCCGAAGACCTGGGACGAGATGGCCGCAACCGCCAAGGAGATCCAGGATAAAGAACGGCAGGCCGGCCAGAAGGATCTTTGGGGCTACGTCTTCCAGGGCAATTCCTATGAGGGGCTGACCTGTAACGCTCTGGAATGGGTGAAGTCGTCGGGGGGCGGCCAGATCGTCGAGCCGGACGGGACGATCTCGATCAATAATGAGAAGGCGGCATCGGCGCTCGAACGCGCCAAGGGTTGGATCGGCACGATTTCGCCGCCCGGCGTGCTCGCCTATCAGGAAGAGGAATCGCGTGGTGTCTGGCAGACCGGTAACGCTGTCTTCATGCGCAACTGGCCATATGCCTATTCCCTCGGCAACGGCGCCGACAGCGCCGTGAAGGGCAAGTTCGACGTGATGACGCTGCCGGTTGCGGCCGCCGGCGACAAGCCATCCTCGACACTCGGCGGCTGGAACCTGGCGGTGTCGAGATATTCGGAAAAGCAGGAAGCAGCCATCGCGCTCGTGAAATTCCTGGCGTCGAAGGACGTGCAAAAGGCTCGCGCCATCGAGCTGTCCAATCTGCCGACACTGACCGATCTTTATGACGACAAGGATATTGCCGCCGCGCAGCCCTTCATGCCCAACTGGAAACCCATCTTCCAGGATGCGGTGCCGCGTCCTTCGGCGACAGCCAAGGTGAAATACAACGAAGTGTCCTCGAAGTTCTGGACGGCAGTGCGGCGGCCGAGAGGGCGTCGGTCCAGTCTCCGGAGGGCTAAACGGGAAAGGCGTTTCATGACTGAAATCGTAGTTCCACAAGCAATTGAACCCAAGGTTTCCAAGCTCAGAGCCTCTACCGAGCTGCGATCCGAGCGCGTCCGGTCCGCCTGGATTTTTCTGGCGCCGACGCTGTTGATCCTGGCAGTTGTCGCGGGCTGGCCGCTGTTCAGAACCATCTATTTCAGCTTTACGAATGCGTCGCTCAACAACCTTGGCAATGCTGAGTTTGTCGGCTTTGCCAATTATTTGTCGTGGGTGACGCTGAAGAGCGGAAAGATCATCTATCGCGGCCTGTTGGCCGATCCGATCTGGTGGACTGCCGTCTGGAACACTGCCAAATTCACCCTGCTTTCGGTCGCGATCGAGACCATACTCGGATTGATCGTCGCGCTGGTGCTGAACGCGCAGTTCGTCGGGCGTGGAATCGTTCGCGCCGCAATCCTCATTCCCTGGGCGATCCCGACCATCGTTTCGGCCAAGATGTGGGCCTGGATGCTCAATGATCAGTTCGGCATTCTCAATGATATTTTGCTCGGCTTCGGCCTGATCAGCGAGAAGATCGCCTGGACCGCAAATCCGGAAACGGCGATGATCGCCGTGCTGATCGTCGACGTCTGGAAGACGACGCCCTTCATGGCGCTTCTGATCCTTGCCGGACTGCAGATGGTGCCGGGAGATATTTATGAAGCGGCCAAGATCGATGGCGTCAACCCGATCAAGGTTTTCTGGCGTCTGACGCTGCCGCTGATCCGGCCTGCCATCATGGTTGCCATGATCTTCCGGATGCTGGATGCAATGCGCATCTTCGACCTGATCTATGTTCTGACGCCCAACAATGCGCAGACGAAGACCATGTCGGTCATGGCGCGCGAGAACCTGTTCGACTTCGACAAGTTCGCCTATGGCGCCACCGCCTCGACGGTGCTTTTCCTCATCATCGCCTCTGTCACCGTCCTCTATATCTGGTTCGGCCGCGTTAAGCTCGGCGGGGAGGAACGCTGATGCTGCTTTCGATCACCAAGAACATGCTTTTCTACCTGCTCGTTACGATCATCGTCATCATTGCGGTTTTCCCGTTCTACTATGCGATCCTCACCAGCCTGAAGACCGGCACGGCCCTTTTCCAAGTCGATTATTGGCCGACCTCGATCTCCTTCAGCAACTATGCTTCCGTCATGGGGCAGGGCAGTTTCGTTCGCAGCCTTGCGAATTCCGCGATGATTGCCTGCGTCGTGGTTTCAGCATCGCTGCTGCTCTCGATCACCGCTTCGTTCGCTTTGGCCAGGGTTCACTTCCGCGGACGGGCACTCTTGATGCTGACCATCCTGTCGGTGTCGATGTTTCCTCAGATTGCCGTGCTTGCGGGCCTCTTCGAACTGATCCGCTGGATCGGCATCTTCAACACGCCCTTCGCGCTGATCTTTTCCTACGTGATTTTCACGCTGCCATTCACTGTCTGGGTGCTGACGACCTTCATGCGGGAATTGCCGATCGAGATCGAGGAGGCGGCGATCGTCGACGGCGCCTCGCCATGGGTCATCGTCACTCAGGTCTTCATGCCGCTGATGTGGCCGGCGCTGGTGACAACAGGGCTGCTCGCTTTCATCGCCGCCTGGAACGAGTTTCTTTTCGCGCTGACGTTCACATCGTCCGATACGCAACGGACGGTGCCGGTCGCCATCGCCCTGCTTTCGGGCAACAGCGCGTTCGAAATTCCCTGGGGCAACATCATGGCGGCTTCGGTGATCGTCACCGTGCCGGTTGTCGTGCTTGTTTTGATATTCCAGCGCCGGATCATTTCGGGGCTGACTGCCGGCGGCGTCAAGGGTTGAGGGAGAAGGACATGGCAGAGATCCGACTGGAGAACATCCGCAAGAGCTTTGGCGCTTTCGAGGTGATCAAGGGCGTGACGATGGAGATCCGCAGAGGCGAGTTCATGGTGTTCGTGGGGCCGTCCGGATGTGGCAAGTCTACGCTGCTCAGGCTTATCTCCGGGCTCGAGGACATCACCTCGGGAACCCTCGCCTTCGACAATGAGACGGTAAATCGGCACGCGCCGTCGAAGAGAGGGATCGCCATGGTCTTCCAGTCCTACGCGCTCTACCCGCATATGACGGTCTTCGACAACATGGCGTTCGGCATGAAGCTTTCCGGGGGCAACAGAGACGAATGCCGCCGGCGCGTCGAGCAGGCGGCCGGCATGCTGCAGCTCTCATCCTATCTGGACCGCTTGCCGCGACAGCTTTCCGGCGGGCAGCGTCAGCGTGTCGCAATCGGCCGGGCGATCGTGCGCGATCCCAAGGTCTTTCTCTTCGACGAGCCGCTGTCCAATCTCGACGCGGCGCTTCGCGTCGCGACGAGGCTTGAGATCGCCAAGCTTCATCGCAGCATGCACGGTACGACGATGATCTATGTGACGCATGATCAGGTCGAGGCCATGACGCTGGCGGATCGAATCTGCGTGCTGAGGGACGGCGTCGTCGAGCAGATCGGCACGCCGCTGGAACTTTACGAAAGCCCGAACTCGGTCTTCGTCGCCGGCTTCATCGGTTCGCCGAAAATGAATTTCCTGTCGGGCGGGCTGGCACAGCCCTATGACAGCCATACGATCGGCGTGCGCGCAGAGCATGTTCGCATCTCGCCCGAGTCTCCGGTTTGGAGAGGCACGGTCATCCATTCCGAAATCCTCGGCTCCGATAGCTTTGTCTATCTGGATATTGGGGCGGATGAGCCGCTTGTCGTGCGGGAGGCCGGCGTCGCCCGTCATGAGCCGGGCCATACGCTTGGCCTCGCGCCACTTGACGGTCACATCCACCGTTTCGACCGGTCGGGCCGGGCGCTCGAACGTGAATCCATGCGGGCAGCCTGATCTTCCAGGCATCGATGTCTTTCCCGAAGCTCGATCCGCGTCAACTACAAGGAGAAAACGACGTGACCATACGCACCGTTGTGTGGGGTGAAAACATTCACGAGAATACCAATGCGATCGTCCGGGGCATCTATCCGGAAGGCATGCATATGACGATCGCCAATGCACTGAATACCGATCCCACCATCTCCGCCACCACGGCGACGCTGCAGGAGCCGGAGCACGGGCTGAGCGAAGCCCGGCTTGCCGAAACCGATGTCTTGACCTGGTGGGGCCACAAGGATCACGGCGCGGTGTCAGACGTCGTCGTCGAGCGCGTCGCCAAACGCGTCTGGGAAGGCATGGGCCTTCTCGTGCTGCATTCCGGCCATTTCTCGAAGATCTTCAAGCGGCTGATGGGAACACCCTGCGCGCTGAAATGGCGCGAGGCGGGTGAGCGCGAGCGGCTGTGGACGATCAACCCGCGCCATCCGATCGCCGCCGGCATCGGCGAGCATTTCGAACTGGAGAACGAGGAAATGTATGGCGAGCAGTTTTCGGTGCCGGAGCCGCTCGAAACCGTGTTCATCTCCTGGTTCCAGGGCGGCGAAGTGTTCCGCTCGGGCCTGACCTGGCGCCGCGGCGCCGGCAACATCTTCTATTTCCGCCCGGGCCATGAGACCTATCCGACCTATCACGACGCCACCGTCCAGAAGGTGCTGATCAACGGCGTCAAGTGGGCCTACAACCCTGAAGGCGCGTTGACTGGCATTACCGACGCTCCAAATGTGCCGGTGGAAAAGGCATTGGAGCCGATCGTCGAACGCGGCCCGAAACTGCACCAGGCCGGCGAAGCCGGTTATCGCTGAATTCGATAGAGGACCATGAGGACAAAAATGCGCTTGATCATTCTCGGAACCGGAGGATGGGCAAATACCCATGCCATGAATTTTTCGGAAATCGCCGGCGTCAAAATTGTTGCTGCCGTCGATACAGACGAGGTCCGGCTGCGGGCCTTCGCGCTCAGGCATGGCATCCCGCTTACTTTCACATCGCTCGATGACGCCCTTGCCTGGGGGGAGTTCGACGCCGTGACCAATGTCACGCCGGATCGAGCGCATTATTCCACGACGATGAAGATACTCGGCGCCGGCAAGCATGTGCTCTGCGAGAAGCCCCTGGCGGTCAACTACCGCGAGGCCAAGGAGATGGCCGACGCCGCGGCGGCGTCCGGAAAGGTCACGATGGTAAACCTTACCTATCGTAATGTGGCGCCGCTGCAGGCGGCGCGAAAGATGGTGCTGGATGGCCGTCTCGGCGCGATCCGCCACTTCGAAGCGTCCTATCTCCAAAGTTGGTTGGTGTCCAAGGCTTGGGGCGACTGGACCAAAGAGTCGCAGTGGCTTTGGCGGCTGTCGACAAAGCACGGCTCCAACGGTGTGCTGGGCGATGTTGGTATCCACATTCTCGACTTCGCGGTTTTTGCCGCCGGCAGCGACGTCAAGGCGGCGGCATCGCATCTCAAGGTTTTCGACAAGAGCCCCGGGAACCGGATCGGCGAATACGAGCTCGATGCGAATGACAGTTTCCTGATGATGGCCGAGCTCGAAAACGGCGCGGCCGGCGTCATCCATGCAACGCGCTGGGCGACCGGCCATCTGAACGAATTGCGCCTGCGCCTGCATGGAGACAAGGGGGCCCTGGAGGTGGTGCATACGCCTGAAGGTTCGACCCTCAGGGCCTGCGAAGGCGCCGATGCCGACAAGGCGATCTGGCGCAAGATCGAGGTCGAACCGGTCATCACCAATTTCCAGCGATTTGCAAACGCCGTGGAAAAAGGGAAGCCGGATGAGCCGGGTTTCGGCCATGCCGCCAAGCTGCAATTTGTTCTTGATCACGCAGTCAAGACGGCCGGCGCCCTGACTGAGCTTTAGACAGGTTCCTCGGAGGGGCCGAGCATCGTCAGATGCGCTGGTTCAGCTCGTCTTCGCTGATGCCGAAATGCTCGAGGATGATGCCGACGTTCCGGCGGTGAGATTTGAAATAGACGTCGAAGAGATCGCCGACCAGCGGAACCGTGCCGCAGGCGGCGTCGACGCCGAGATTGACCGCCATGCGGGCGAGCTTATGGGCAGGAAGGCCGAGACGCCTTGCTTCATCGATGATGAAGAGACCGATGAGGGATCCGGCAACGTCGCCGACGGCTGGGATGAGGCCGAGAACCGAGTCTGCGCCGATCCGTACGCCGAAAGGCAATCTTACTGCGGTGTCCATGAGCCGAGCGATCGCGGCAGCGCGTCGAATTCTTTCGCGTGCGAGCGCCGTGAGGCGTTCCCTGTGGACAGAGGCTGGCATCAAAACCCTTGCGGCATTGGGATCGCAGCGCGCGATCCTGATCCAACGAAGGTGCGGCGTCGCGATCGAGATGTTCCATTGCCGTGAAACGCCGAAAGTCTTAATAGGTTCGCCGGCCGCGTGAGGATTTACGCCTGAGCCGCGTCAGGCGGCTCTCTGCGATCTTGACCCGCCGGCCGGTGCATTGATCTGAAAACGGCCGACCACGCCCTCCAGCGTCTGCGTCTGCCCGCCGAGCGCACGGCAGGCTGAGACCGTTTCCGCGGCCATCGCGGCATTGCGCTGCGTGACCTCATCGAGCGCATTGACGGAGGCATTGATTTCCCCGATCGCCACCGCCTGCTCGGAGGAAACCGAAACGATGCGGGCGATCAGGCCGGCGACCTGCTCGACCTGGCCTTCGATTTCCATTAGCGCCTTGCCGGTGCGGTTGACGAGCTCTACGCCGGTGGAAACCTGAGACGATGACGTGGAAATCAGAGATCTGATCTCCTTGGCGGCATTGGCCGAACGGAGGGCGAGCTCACGTACTTCCTGCGCTACAACGGCGAAGCCTTTGCCCGCTTCGCCTGCTCGGGCAGCTTCCACACCGGCGTTGAGCGCCAGAAGGTTGGTCTGGAAGGCGATCTCGTCGATGACGTTGACGATATCGCCGATCTGGGCGGACGAACCCTCGATCTTCTGCATGGCGGCGATCGCATCGCGAACGATGGCTGCCGAATGTTCGGCGCTGCTGCGCGTCTCGGCCATCATACCGGTCGCCTTGCCGGCATGGTGGGAGGCGTCATTGGTTTTAGCGTTCATCTCCTTGAGCGCGGCGGTGGCCTCTTCTAGCATAGCCGCCTGCTGCTCCGTGCGCGATGCGAGGCTGTCTGCGGCATTGGTGATGCCGGTCGAGGAACTGCCCACCTGCCGGGAGGTCTGGGCGACCTCCGCCATTGAGGCGGAAAGAGCATCCAGGCTGTCGTTGAACTTGGCGCGCAAGCTCTCATAGGCGGCGGCAAAGGTTGTCGTGATACGGCAATCAAGATTGCCGTGCGACAGCTGGTCCAGGCCATATGTCAACTCGTTGATAACCGTTTCGCGTGTCCGCTCCTCGGCCGCCTTTTCGGCCATCTGGCTGCGCTCGCGCTCGAATTCGGCATCGCGAAGCGCCGTTTCCCGCTTCTGCGCGTCCTGCCGTTCCAGCGCATTATGGCGGAACACCGCGACCGCCTTGGACATGGCGCCGATCTCGTCGGAACGGTTCGCATAGGGAACTTCGGTCGAAAAATCGCCTTCGGCAAGATTGCCCATATAGGCCTTCATGCCATCGAGCGGCACGATTGCCCGGCGGCGCAGAAGATAGAGTCCCGCCAGCAGCAGAGCGAAGGAGCCGAAGCCTGCAGCTCCCGCATAGATCGTCCAGGTCACGATTTCCGAAGCTGCGTTCTTTTCCTCGCCCTTCAGGAAAGCGTCGGAATTCGCGACGAGCTTCTCCACAGCATCCTGGTGAGTATGGAAGGCGACGCGCAACTGCTCGATCGCGCCGTGCGCCTTGTCTTCGTCCTTTGCTTTCAGCGCCGGAATGATCTCGCGGTTCATCACGTCCCAGAATGCATCGCCCTTGGTCAGCACATCGTTTTCGAGCTCGTCCTTCAAAGCCTGCGGCAGCCGGGTGGACTTCCAATAGGCGCGGCGGTCGTCGTAAGCGGCCTTCAGATTGGCGATCTTCGCCAGATTGGTCTCGGTGAGTTCGGGAAATTTGCTCGCCTCGAAGGAGAGCATGTAGGATTCGACCACGAAGAGCGGCGGCGGCAATATGTCGGCGATGAGATCCTTGCCGTAGACCACCTGCTCGTAAACCGGCCCGTTGACTTTCAGCCTTTCAAGCGCCGATTGCTGCAATCCAATCGACATGAAAAGACCGGCTGAAACGGCGATGCCAAACGCCACCAGGCTGCGCGCAATGGTAAATGCCAAGACTCTCTCCAAATAACTTTGCAGCTCTCTTCTTCAATTCGCCGGATTTATACGGAGCATTATTTCTCAAGAACCCTGACATATGGTTAATTCTTTAGAATGTGTGAGGCTCCAAAGATCTTCCCAGACTGCCCAAAATTGGGGTGGTTCATGAAACGTGAGCTATTTCAGGTATCAAGCCATCAATTGCCATCTTGATGGCTTATGGAGAGCGCACTATATCTGTCGTAAAGGAAATTAAGATGGCCGGACCCCAGCTTTCCGTACGAAGTGCAAGGGCACGTGACCTTGCTCATCGACTCGCCCGCCGCGAAAACCGCTCGATAGCCGATATCGTCGAGCGGGCGCTCGAATCCTATGAAATACGCGAGGCCGGCCGTGAGCCGGCATCGTCTTTCTACAGCAGGCTGTCGCAACAAAGTGGGACGGATATTGACCTTGAGGCCGTCCTGAAGGAAGACCGGCGGGCGCATAAAGGCATCGAGCTTTGATTTTTCTCGATACCAACGTCGTTTCGGAGACGTTGAGAAAATCGCCTGATGAAGCGGTAATCGCATGGCTGGTTCGTCATGATGCTGAACTGGCACTGCCCACGGTGACGATTGCCGAGATCGCTTTCGGTATCCAGAAGATCCGGCCCGACCAACGAGCCGAACGCCTCGAACAGGGACTTTCCGACTGGCGGCGCCGCTTCGCGGACCGGATTTTTGGCCTGACCGAAGAAGCCGCTCTTGCCTATGGCGAGATCATGGGGACCGCAGCTCATCAGGGGCGCGGCATGTCAGCGCCGGACGGCATGATCGCAGCTATTGCGAGGGTTAATGGCGGTCGGCTCGCGACGCGAAACCCGAGCGATTTCGTGACCGCCAACCTTGAATTGATTTCCCCGTGGGAGTTTTGATCTGAGAAGCACCGCAGCCACGAACCTGAAGCCAAGCCGACCAGTTTTGTAAATTGCCGAGAGACGATTGCGATCGTCGCAATACTTCATTGACAACGGCGCCACTCAAGCCAATCGCATCAGCATGTCGTTGAGGTTGCCGATCTCTCGCAGCAGTTCGATCAGCCTGTCCGTGTCGTCCTGGCTGAGCCGGCCGCTGCCGCCGCTTTTATCCCTGATGTCGGAGCCGGCCTGGAACACTTTCGAATTGGCGGTGTAGCTGCGCTGCCTCGATCATGTCATCGGGATGTTCCGACGGCTGGGCGGACATCGTCTCGGCGAGTGCATCGACCGACAGCGAGCCTGCGCCTTCGCTGTCGAACAGCGTTCCGGCCTGATCCTCGCTGACATCGGACGGCCGGGCCGAGACGAACTCGGCCTTGCTCACATAGCCGTCGCCGTCGGTATGCAGGTCAGCAACATCCATGCCTGTGCCGCCGTCCCCTTCGCCGGTGGAGCCGGACTGGTCCCCATCAGTTTGTCGGCGCTGCTCGACGTGTCTTCGTCGAGCTGCCCTCTTGCGGTTGATCTTTTCGCAAACCATACTAGAGGATAGGATGTCCTGGGATGCGGATGTCGAGCTCTTGTTATAGGGATAAGAAGAGACTGACGTGGCGGCAGAAATGGTCGTCATAAGCGCTCCATCACTAGAGGGTGGGGATGCAGCGCATTGCAGAACTTGTTAGTTCTCTAAACCGAAATTGCTAAATGCAACAACCGAAAAAACCATCCCTCAGAAATAACAGGCTGCTTTTCACGATCGTCGGCATGCGCGTCGGCAAAGCGGTCTGATCGTCATGGATATCGTCGACGAGCCCGCAGATGAGCCGCGCAAAAGAGGCCGGCCTAAAGTCTCCACCGATGAAGACAAGCGCACGCATATCGTCGAGGCCGCCCGCAGCGTTTTCGTAAAATACGGCTATGCCGGAAGCACGACCGCAGTCGTTGCCTCGGAGGCGGGTGTTTCCAAGCAGACGCTCTACAAGCTGTTTCAGAGCAAGGAAGAGCTGTTTGCGGCCGTCGTCGGCGCGCACCGGCGGCTGATGCTCGACCTGCCGCGGCCTGCTGAAGATATTCCGATCGCGGAAAGTCTCGAGCGGATCTTCATGATCGACATGGACGAGGATAAAGATGCGGAACGCGCCGGTTTCCTGCAGCTCGTCTTTCGCGAAGCCGCGCAGTTTCCCGAGCTTATCGACATTCTCCAGCGCGAAGGCATACTCGCCAGCCGGCAGCATCTCGCCGACTGGTTGAACGATCGCCGGGCGGAGGGCAGGCTGTCGCTGGATGATCCGGAGAGCGGCGCCCGCATGTTGATGGATATGATCTTTGGCGGCATGGGCCCGCCGGAAGGCCGCATGCAAGCCTGGCCCGACCGGGCCCTGATGCTTGCCCATCTTCACCGCTGCATTGCGATCTTCGCCGCCGGCGTCGGCGCCGCTTGAACTGGTGGTGGAGATTCCTCCATTTCGAGCTTCCGATCCGGACAAGGTCGACGATCTGATCAAGCGCTCTACCGCCATGTACGACATGGCCAACGGCACAGGCACCACGTCGACGGCACTTTCCATCTTGACCGGCTCGGCGACGATCAGCGCCGATACGCTGCTTGCGATGGCACAATTGAAAAGCGGCTGAGAAAGTCGCCTCTCCGTTAACACCCCTTCAAAAGAGACCGCGTGGTTAATCCCAGCAAGGCGCTGCACGCCGGCCTGGCGTGCGATGACGCTGATTGCGGTGCCTGAAAGGCTTCCGCGTCCTATATCCTGCCGCCTGGTGCTGTTGGGCGCCGCTGGTGAGGGTTACCGAAAAACCAACTGCAAAATGCTGCGCTGCCGAAAAAATCGCCAAGCACTCTGCTGCGCGTTTTTTCGGCATGCCCCATTGACAATTCACCGCCGATAGCACTTGATATCCAAATCCAATAAAATAGACAGATGTCCGGTATATTGGATCATCGAAACATCTACAAGGGGAACGCCATGATCATTTCCTTTCGCGCTGGCCTGATCTCGCTGGCCGTCGCCGCCCTGGTGTCGACGCCTGTGCTCGCCGAGGGCAGCAAGCTCGACGAAGTGCTGGCCCGCGGCCATCTCGTGCTCGGCACTGGCAGCACCAATGCGCCCTGGCACTTCAAGAGCGCGGACGACAAGCTTCAGGGCTTTGATGTCGACATGGGCCACATCGTCGCCAAGGCCCTGTTCGGCGATCCGGATAAGATTGAGTATGTCAACCAGTCTTCGGATGCCCGCATTCCGAACATCACCACCGATAAGGTCGACATCACCTGCCAGTTCATGACTGTTACGGGCGAACGCGCCCAGCAGGTTGCCTTCACCATTCCCTATTATCGTGAGGGCGTCGGCCTGATGCTCAAGGCGGACGGAAAATATGCCGATTATGCCGCCCTGAAGGCTGCCGGCTCGTCGGTCACCATCTCGGTTCTCCAGAACGTCTATGCCGAGGCTATGGTGCACGCGGCATTGCCGGAAGCGACCGTCGACCAATACGAATCTGTCGACCTGATCTATCAGGCGCTGGAGTCCGGGCGCGCCGATGCCGCCGCCACGGACCAGTCGTCGCTCGCCTGGTACATGACGCAGAACCCGGGACGCTACAAGGATGCTGGTTACGGCTGGAACCCACAGACCTATGCCTGCGCCGTCAAGCGCGGTGATCAGGACTGGCTGAACTTCGTCAACACCGCTCTTCACGAAGCAATGACCGGTGTCGAATTCGACTTCTATGCTAAATCCTTCAAGACCTGGTTCGGCAAGGATCTGGCGCCGCCGCAGATCGGCTTCCCCGTCGAGTTCAAGTGACCGCGATGCGGTGTGGGAGTTCGCTCCCGCTCCGCTGGAACAGAAAGATCTTGGTCCAGGTCGGGCCAAGATCCGAATCCGCTTCTGAATCGAATGGTTGGATTACAACGCCGTCCGGGCCGCTCGCAGGTTCGGCGGCATGCTCCGGTCTGAAAGGACCCGCATGGGTTACACGCTGAATTTCGCTGCCGTCTGGCGCAATTTCGACTTTCTCTTAAGCGGACTTGCCCTCAGCCTCGGCCTTGCCGTGATCTCGATCCTGATCGGGGCCGCAATCGGTCTTGTCGTGGCTTTCGCGCGGACGTCGAGGAGCCGCTTCGCGCTCGTGCCGGCGCGCATCTATGTCACTATCATTCGCAACCTGCCGATTCTCGTCCTGGTGCTTTTCGCCTTTTTCGCGCTGCCGCAGATGGGCTTGCGCCTCGACAAGATGAAAAGCTTCGTGCTGGTTCTCTCGCTCTATTCCGGCGCCTATCTGGCCGAGGTGTTCCGCGCCGGACTGCTGTCGATCCCAAGAGGACTGACGGAAGCCGGCCTCGCAATCGGCCTGACGGCAATGCAGATCCGAAGCTCGATCATCGCACCGCTGATGTTGCGCAACGTGCTGCCATCGCTCTCCTCGACCATCATCTCGCTCTTCAAGGACACCTCGCTCGCCGCCGCCATTGCCGTGCCCGAGCTGACCTTTGCCGCCCGCAAGATCAATGTCGAGAGCTTCCGGGTCATCGAAACATGGCTGGTTACATCAGCCCTCTATGTCGCCACCTGTTTCCTCATCGCAGCCTTGATGCGCCTCGTCGAGCGCCGTCTGGCCCTGCCGAGATAATTCCGATGTCTCACACCTTTCTCGAACAACTCTGGATCGCCCGTTACGTCATCATGAACGGCATCGCCATGACCGTGTCGATCTCGCTGCTGGCCATTCTCGCCGGCTCCGTTCTCGGGGTCTTTGTCGGACTGGCGCTGGTTTACGGCGGCATTGTCTTACGTCTCCTCGTGCGAGCCTATACGGATATCGTCCGCGGCACGCCGGTGCTCGTGCTCGTACTGGCAAGCTATTACGTCTCCGCTGCGGTCGGTCTTGATCTCGGACCGTTCTCCGCCGGCGTCCTCGCCCTTGCCGTCTTCTGCTCTTCCCATGTCGGCGAAATCGTGCGCGGAGCGCTTCAGGCGATCCCGAAGGGGCAGACCGAAGCCGCTAAGGCGATCGGTCTGACCTTTACCCAGACCTTCACCTCGGTGCTGTGGCCGCAGGCCATGCGCCAATGTCTGCCAGCCTGGGTGAATACGGCGGCCGAGATGGTGAAAGCCTCGACTCTGCTCTCCGTCATCGGCGTCGCCGAGCTTCTCCTGCGCACGCAGGAGATCATTTCCCGCAATTTCATGAGCCTGCAGTTCTATTTTCTGGCCGGCGGTCTCTATTTCATCGTCAACTACGGCATCGAGCACTTCGGCAAATATGTCGAGCGCAAGACCGCCCTGCCGTCCTGAGGAGCCTACCGATGGCCAAGACCATTCTCGACATCAAGGGTCTGCGTAAGACTTACGGTATCCACGAAGTTCTCAAGGGGGTCGATTGCGCCGTGCAGGAAGGCGAAGTCATCTCCATTATCGGCTCATCCGGCTCAGGCAAGACCACCTTGCTGCGCTGCGTCAACATGCTCGAGGAATTCCAGGGCGGCACGATCAGCCTCGACGGCGAGGAAATCGGCTATCACGTCGACGGCGCGTCGCGGCGGCGCAAGAGCGAGAAGGAGATTGCGCGCCAGCGCGCCCTGACCGGCATGGCTTTTCAGCAGTTCAATCTCTTCCCGCATATGAGCGCGGCCGAAAACGTCATGCTCGGCCTCGTCAAGGTGAAGAAGATGACGAAGCCGGACGCCCGCATCATCGCTGAAAAATGGCTGGACCGGGTCGGCCTCGCCGCCCGCGCCAACCATTATCCCGGTCAGCTCTCCGGCGGACAGCAGCAGCGTGTCGCAATTGCCCGCGCCATCGCCATGTCGCCGCGGCTGATGCTGTTCGACGAGGTGACCTCCGCGCTCGACCCGGAACTGGTGGGCGAAGTGCTGCAGGTGATCAAGGGACTTGCCGCCGACGGCATGACCATGCTGCTCGTCACCCATGAGATGCGTTTCGCCTACGAGGTTTCGTCCCGCGTGATCTTCATGAACCAGGGCGTCATCTGCGAGGAGGGCGATCCGAAGGAAATGTTCGTGCGCCCGAAAACCGAAAGGTTGGCGGAATTTCTCAAAACCTCGAGCTTCCATTAAAAAGACGCCAATGGCGATAGCCGGGGGAGGGCGGGCGCGCTCGCCCAAATTACGTTCAGTCTGCATCCCCGACAGGCATAATCTGCGCGAGAAACCCGCGACAGCTCGAAAGGCATGAGCGCGGTATCTTGGCACGCGCTTTGCTTGCTATCTTGTATGCAAGAGAGCCAGACATCCGAGACCACGCAGAAATCCATTGAGGCAACGATCGTCTCCGGGATCCTTTCGGCCAAGATCCGGCCGGGCACGCGTCTTGGCGAGAACCAGCTGGCACTACTCTTCGGCGTGTCCCGAACCCGCGTCCGTGAAGCCATGATGCGTCTGGAGACGCGCGGCATCGTGCATGTCAGCCCCCGGCGCGGCTGGTTCGTCGTCGAACCTTCGGCCGAGGATGCGATCGCCGTCTATGAGGCGCGGCGTGTCGTCGAGGCTGGATTGCTGCGCAGCATGGGCGTGCTTTCAGAGGCGGGACGAAAGGCTCTCGACGCCCACCTGAATGAGGAGAGGAATGCCATGGCGGCGGGCGACCGCCAGCGGCTGACTTATCTGATGGGCGATTTCCATATCCGCATCGCGGAACTGAGCGGCAACACGATCATCGTCGACATCCTGCGCGACCTGACCGCGAGGACCATCCTCATTTCGATGCTCTACCAGTCCGAATTTCATGCGGTGCAGTCCCACGAAGGGCACTGCCGCATATTCGAGGCAATGCAGGCGGGCGATTTCGTCAGAGCTGCGGAGCTCTCGGTCGAACATCTTGATGAAGTGGAAATGGGCCTCGACCTGACGGCGCGCCCAGATCCGCTTTCGGATCTGCGCAGTTCCCTGTCGCTTCCGCTAAAGGCCGCATCCTCCATCGCCCGGCAATCGGGCCCCAAAACCACAACTTCAAAGGAGCAATGAACACATGCTGACAAGACGGATCTTCTTCGCAATCGCGGCTCTCGCCGCGTCCTTCAGCTTCACCTCGCCGTCTCACGCCGATGCTCTCGCCGACATCACGGCGCGCGGTACGCTGCGCGTCGCAGTCCCGCAGGATTTCCCACCTTTCGGCAGCGTCGGCACCGATATGGCGCCGATGGGCTACGATATCGACATGGCCAACCTTATTGCCGAAAAGCTGGGCGTCAAAGCCGAGCTCGTTCCGGTTACGAGCGCCAACCGCGTCCCCTATCTGCAGACGAACAAGGTCGATCTTGTGATATCGAGCCTCGGCAAGAATCCGGAGCGCGAAAAGGTGATCGATTTCTCGGTCGCCTACGCGCCCTTCTTCAACGGCGTCTTCGGGCCGGCCGATCTTTCGGTCGCCAAGGCGGAGGATCTCGCGGGCAAGAGCATCGGCGTCACGCGCGGCGCCGTGGAGGATCTCGAGCTGACGAAGATCGCGCCGGCCGACGCAACGATCAAGCGTTACGAGGACAATAACGGCACCATCTCGGCCTTCCTCTCCGGCCAGGTCGACATCATTGCCACCGGCAATGTCGTGGCGGCTGCCATCCTCGCCAAAAATCCTCCCAAGCGCCCCGAGCTGAAGTTCCTCATCAAGAACTCGCCCTGCTACATCGGTCTCAACAAGGAACAGTCCGCGCTTCTGGAGAAGGTGAACGGCATCGTCGCCGCCGCCAAAGCCGATGGCAGCTTGAATGCCATTTCGCAAAAGTGGCTCGGCGCCGATCTGCCGTCCGATCTTTAAGGAAATCCGGGTCTCGCCCATGTCATCCCGCCTCCGCGGGATGACATGCGCTCCGTCACCGCAAGAGGGGACATTGCTTGAGTTACCATTTCGAATTCGGCTGGCTGCTTGAATATTACCCCCAGATCATTAAGGGCATACTGATCACCCTGGAGCTTATCGCGATTGGCGGTGTGCTCGGCATTTCGCTCGGCATCGTCTGCGCCTGGGTGCGGGCGCTCGGCCCGGTCTGGCTGAAGCCGGTCGTCGCGGCCTATGTCGAACTGATCCGCAACACCCCATTCCTGATCCAGCTTTTCTTCATCTTTTTCGGTCTGCCATCGCTCGGCCTCCAGCTCTCCGAATTGACGGCCGCTAATCTCGCAATGGTCGTCAACCTCGGCGCCTATAGCTGCGAGATCATTCGCGCGGGCATCCAAGCAACGCCGAAAGGCCAGTTCGAGGCGGGCGAGAGCCTCGCCATGACGCGCTTCGAGACCTTCCGCCATGTCGTGCTCGTGCCGTCGCTGCAGCGCATCTGGCCGGCACTATCGTCGCAAGTGGTCATCGTCATGCTCGGCTCAGCGGTCGTATCGCAGATCGCCGCCGAGGATCTGACTTTCGCCGCGAATTTCATCCAATCGCGAACCTTCCGAGCCTTCGAGGCTTACATCGTCTCGACATCAATCTATCTCGCGCTGGCAATCCTGCTCCGGCAGGTACTGGGCCTGGTTGGCTGGTTCATCTTCCCGAGGAGAGCAGTGCGATGATCACCTTCACGCTTTGGGACATCCTGCGCAACCTGCTGCTCGCCACTCGCTGGACCATTCTTCTATCGCTCGTCTCGTTCTTCGGCGGCAGCGTGGTCGGCCTCGGCCTGCTATTCCTGCGCATCAGCAGGCGCAAGGCCGGTCGGGCATTTGCGAAATATTATATCGAGCTCTTCCAGGGTACGCCGCTGCTGATGCAACTCTTCATCGCCTTTTTCGGTCTCGGGCTCTTCGGAATAGACGTCCCGGCCTGGCTGGCGGCAGGACTGGCGCTGATCCTATGGAGCGCCGCCTTTCTCACCGAGATCTGGCGAGGCTGCGTCGAAGCGGTTGCGAAGGGGCAATGGGAAGCCTCCGCCAGCCTCGGCATGGGGCGTCTGCAGCAGATGCGCTACGTCATCCTTCCGCAGGCGCTGAGGATCGCCATACCGCCGACCGTCGGTTTCTCCGTTCAGATCATCAAGGGCACGGCGCTGACCTCGATCATCGGTTTCGTCGAATTGTCGAAGGCCGGCACCGTGGTCACCAACGCCACCTTCGAGCCCTTCACCGTCTATGGGCTCGTCGCGCTCATCTATTTCGCCCTTTGCTGGCCCTTGTCGAAAAGCAGCCAGATCCTGGAGAGGAAGCTCAATGTCGCTCATCGAAATCACTGACGTCCGCAAGAGCTACGGATCCAACGAGGTGCTGAAAGGCATTAACCTGAATGTCGAACCTGGCGAGGTCATTGCCATTATCGGCAAGAGCGGTTCGGGCAAATCGACCCTGCTTCGCTGCATCAATGGTCTTGAGACCATTACCAGCGGTTCCATCTCAGTGGCCGGCGCACAGCTCATCGATGACGAAGTCCATTTAAAGGCGCTGCGCCTGAAGGTCGGCATGATCTTTCAGCAATTCAATCTCTTCCCGCATCTGACTGCCGGCGGCAACGTCGTGCTGTCGCAGGCGGTGGTCAAAAAGACACCCAAGGCCGAAGCCGAGGCCACCGCCCGCAAGATGCTGGAGCGTGTGGGGCTGGGTCACAGGTTCGACGCCTATCCTGACGAGCTCTCGGGCGGACAACAGCAGCGCGTCGCCATCGCCCGCGCGCTCGCCATGCAGCCGACCGCCCTTCTTTGCGATGAGATCACCTCGGCGCTCGATCCGGAACTGGTCGCCGAAGTTCTGGCCGTCGTGCGCGAACTTGCCGCCGAGGGAATGACGCTGCTGATGGTCACGCACGAGATGCGGTTCGCCTGCGACGTCTGCAGTCGCGTCGTCTTTATGCATCAGGGCCGAGTCCATGAAGCAGGCCGGCCGGAGGACGTCTTCGCCAATCCGCAGACTGCTGAGTTAAAGCAGTTCCTCGGAGTCAGCTAAGTTTACGCAGTGGGATTTCGCCACATGCCGGCGCATGAATGGCCTGATCGAGTGTCGCAGGAACAGTCCGGTGGCCCAGCCTGAGACCAGCTAGGCCGAGCTGGTCGCTGTGAACAAGCTCGATCGGGCAGAGGGAGTGCCCGGATCTGAGATCCGGACGTTCCTGGGACAGCGTGGTGACTTTCCGCGTGCGGCCTCCGTCTTCAGGAATAAATCCGCCGACAGGGCCGCGGCTCCGGATATTATCGGTCCTTGTTACCGGGGGGCGGGGGGAGCAAGACGGGCTCGGCCGAGTGCTTTGGTGCCATCAGCTGTGCAAGGATGTCGTCGGCCGATTCACTTGAACCGCCAATGCCGGCCTCGCGCAAGCTGACGATCGAGATCGCTGCCGTTTTCCAGCGCGGCCAGTTCCGCGCCGGCCTCAATGCGCCCGGCCGTCATTTCCTGGCGCTTTTTGATGCGTTCGAGACTTTGGACGGCGCTGCCGAGACGGGTATTGATGCCCGACTGGTTATGGGCAATCGCCGACTGAGCGCGAGAACGTCACGATTTTTCGAGATGGGCGGGAAGCGTTTTCCGCACCGGGCGATTACGGCGACGAAGGTTTTGTCATACAGGCTTATACCCCGCTTTTCGAAAGCGATAACGGCTTTGCTGTGCTCGGCAGTTGGGTTGCCGGTGATCGCGCCTGCGGTCTTGCCGTTCGCGAAGACCGCTCGCGCATAACGGCCAATCTATCCCGTTTCGTGCCGTTATAATGGAATAGCATTTTACTCCCGCTTAGCGTGTAACAATCAAATACGCCGAGCTAATCCGATGCTCCTAAATCCTGCAGCCACGCTGGAATATCCTGCTGGACGTGCAGAACCCGCCACACGTCGACGTGGTCGGCTCGTTCAAGATAGAAGATCATATAAGGAAAACCCTTCAGCGTCGTACAGCGCAGATTGGGCAGACCGAGTTCATATGAGTAGCGCAGTGAACCCGATGCAGGATGCTCTGCGATCAAAGTATAGGTCGATTCCAGTGCATCGATGAAGCCTACCGCTATCTGCGCTCCTGTCATGCGAGCGTAATAGTCCACGGCATTCTCGACATCCCCGCGAGCCGACTGGCGGGGGACGACCGGTTTTGCGGTCACTTGGAGCTTTTTTTCGTTGCGCGCTCGCGCAAGCTATCGAAATAGCTGGCATCGATGGGCTCGGTGGTCTCGGACGACGCACCCTCTAGCAGAAGATTGCGCAACTGCTGCCGATCCCTGTCGCGACGGATGAGTTCGCGCACATACTCACTGCTCGTGCCATATCCTCGACCGGCGACCTGCTGGTCGACGAAGTGCTTCAAATTGTCCGGCAGCGAGATATTCATAGTGCTCATGGGACCAGGATAGCGAGCATGGCAAAATTTGACAAGGCTTGGCCTTCGTACAGCGGAGGCGCATCTCGCGGTCGGCGAGGACACGACGTCCGGCCTCACCTAATGAACTCGACATCGCTCGCTTCCAAACGCGGACGTTCCAATCCCGTAGAGCATCGCACGCCTCGGCCCGCGTGGGTGCGCCGATGCGTCCGCCGAATACCTGGCATTTGAGAGCCGCGGCGATGGATGACAATCGCATCGTCTCTTCGATCGGCATGCCTTCTGCGATTGCCAGCACGAAAGCGCCTTGGAAGATGTCGCCTGTCGCAAGCGTGTCGGTCGCTCTCACCTTCGGAGCGGCAAGGTGACGGATGTCGCCGCTTGGGTCGTCGAACCACAGGGAGCCATTTTCGCCAGCCGTAACGCTGATGAAGGAATGTTCGAATTTCCGCTTCAGCAGACAACGATCTCGACGAGATCCGCCGTTCCTTGCCAGATCACCCGAGCCCGAGTTCACAGGAGAATTGCCACTTGGCCAGCTACTCCAGAGGCGGACGGGTGATATCCGCTATCGAAGGCAAAGCCGGACCGCTTTCCGCCTGAGCCATCGCTTTCACCAATGCGATGATCGTTTCACGAATATCGGGATTGGCAATCTTCAGAAAGGCGCGGTTAAGCACCAACCCCTCTTTCGTTCGCAGGAATTCTGCGACGGGGTCGGCATTGTCCGGCAGCGTCAACCCCTGAAGGCTCAATGGCTGCGACTCGTTCTGCTCGAAGAAGAAGCTCGGAGAGGTGTGAAGCACTTCGGCGATTCGCTGCAAACGGCTCGCACCAATGCGGTTGATGCCCTTCTCGTATTTCTGAACCTGCTGAAAAGTCACGCCGATCTGGTCGGCGAGCCGCTCCTGGCTCATTCCAAGCAGCTGCCGGCGTGTTCTGATGCGCGCGCCGACGTAACTGTCTATGGCATTCGGTGTCTTGACATTCATCGCGTGTTTTCAGCCTCGATCGGATTTCAATCGGCGCAGCTGTAGTACCCCTGTAAGCAGTTTTCCACGGTTGTTTTCATATAGTATAGCATGCATGCGATGATCTCGGCTGACTGTGATATGAAAACCCGCGTCCAACACACGGCCAGCGACGCAAGAGCCGGTCGGGCATAGGCAAATCAAACAAAAGCCGTACCGATCCTGGCCAAACCGGGCTGGTGATCGTTGCCCGGCCTGCGGTAAATATCTTTCAGCGACCGTCGCTCGACAGTCTTGCCAGCCCCGATCGCCCAATCCATCGAAAACGACGCGGCACTGATCGTGCCTGTGCAGGAGGGATATTGATGGCAACCGTTGCCGAGCGCGCGCCCTGTTTCGAAAAGACGACGATGTCCATTCTGATGGCCGTCAGCTTCTGCCACATGCTGAACGACATCATGCAGTCACTGCTCGCCTCGCTCTATCCATTGTTCAAGGCGAATTACGATCTCGATTTTGTCCAGATCGGCCTCCTGACCATGACGTTCCAGGTCACGGCGTCTCTGCTGCAGCCGGCGGTCGGCATCGTCACCGATCGCTGGCCGATGCCCTATTCGCTGCCGGTCGGCATGGCGAGTACCTTTTGCGGCCTCATCCTGCTCGGCAATGCCGGCAATTTCGCGCTGCTGCTGGTCGCGGCAAGCCTGATCGGTTTTGGCTCGGCGGTCTTCCATCCGGAATCCTCGCGTGTTGCCCGTCTTGCCTCCGGCGGCCGCCACGGTTTCGCGCAGTCCTTTTTCCAGGTCGGCGGCAATGCCGGCCAGGCGATCGGCCCGCTGCTCGCCGCCTTCATCGTGCTGCCGCTCGGGCAACACAGCGTCTCCTGGTTTGCCGCCATCGCCATGATCGGCATGGTCGTGCTGAGCTGGGTGGGCAGCTGGTATATGAGCCACAGGCGTCAAAACGCCAGCAAACCGGCTGTCAGCCGAACTCTGCCGCTGCCGCAGAACCGGGTCATCTGGGCGCTGCTGATCCTCGTGCTGCTGACGGCGACGAAGAATGTCTACATGGCGAGCGTGTCGAGCTACTTCACCTTCTATGTCATCGACAGGTTCGAACTCAGCGTGCAGCAGGCGCAGCTGATGCTTTTCCTGTTTCTCGGCTCGGTCGCCGTCGGCACGTTCCTCGGCGGACCGATCGGCGATCGTTTCGGCGCCCGTTTCGTCATCTGGTTTTCGATCCTCGGCGTCATTCCCTTCGCGTTGCTGCTGCCCTATGCCGATCTTTTCTGGACAGGCGTGCTCAGCATCGTCATCGGCCTGGTGTTCGCGTCGGCCTTTTCAGCGATCGTCGTCTTCGCGCAGGAACTGGTGCCCGGCCGCGTCGGGCTGATTGCCGGAGTCTTCTTCGGCTTTGCATTCGGGGCAGGGGGGCTAGGGGCTGCGCTGCTCGGCGATTTTGCCGACACTCACGGCATTGCCTTCGTCTACCGCATCTGCTCCTACCTGCCGCTGCTCGGCCTGCTGACCGTCTTCCTGCCGCGCATTCCGAAACACACGCGGGCCTGAGGCCATCCTCGACGTCGCGATTGGCATATCGAGCTCCGGAAGTGGCTCGTCCTTTGGCCGCCGTGGATGGAAGGCGACCGGAGGCGCGTTTTCCTTCTTTAGAATCTGCTCACAAGCCGCAATTAATCCATAAATTTGATGGAAAATTTATGCTGCCAGTATTGATGGCACGGCAAGAGTTTTTCCGACCCTTCCTGGACATCAGACATTCTTGCTTCGCCCGCGATCCAGCCTTTTGACATGATCAGCCGGCTCGGGGCGCTCGGCCTCACCAGTCAGACGGGATATAAAATGACCAAGAACAAAAATCTTCACGGCCTCAATTTTTCGCGCCGCGCGGCTCTTGCGGCCGCCGCTGTTTCCGCAGCTGCCCTTTTAATCTTTGCCGCACCGGCACCTTCCTTTGCCGACGACAAGTCGATCAAGGTCGGAATCATGGCCGGCGAGGATGAGGATGTATGGCGGGTGGTGACCAGCGAAGCCGCCAAAAAGGGCCTCAAGATCGAGACCGTCATCTTCAACGACTACACTCAGCCGAACGAAGCGCTGGAGCGCGGCGAGATCGACGCCAATGCCTTCCAGCACAAGCCCTATCTAGACAACCAGGTTCAGCAGCACGGCTATCACATCGTCCCCGTCGGCTACACTGGCGTCTGGCCGATCGGCCTTTATAGCAAGAAACACAAGGCCGTCGCCGAGATCCCCGAAGGCGCCGTCATCGGCGTGCCGAACGATCCCTCGAACGAAGGTCGGGCGCTGCGGGTTCTCCAGAATGAAGGCCTGATCAAGCTGAAGGACGGCACCGGCATTCTCGCAACTGTCGCCGACGTCACCGACAATTCGAAGAAAATCGAGATCAAGGAACTCGATGCCGGCATCGTCGGCCGTTCGATCGACGATCTCGACGCCGGCGTCGTCAACACCGACTGGGCGCTGAAGAGCGGACTTTCTCCGGCCGAGCGTATCGCGCAGGAGCCGATCGCCGACAACCCCTACCGCAACTTCATCGCCGTCAAGGAAGAGAACAAGGATGCGGACTGGGTCAAAACGCTGGTATCTTCCTACCAGAACGACACCGTCAAAGCCGAGTTCGACAAGGTATACAAGGGGACAGGTCTCAGCGCCTATTGATCCGAAACTGGGCCGCGGTTAAGGCCGGCCGAAAGGCGGCCCGGGCGTTCCTGCCGGGGCCGCCTTCAATATTTGCAGGGATAAGTACATGAACTCCGTTGTTTCAAGGGCGGCGATCGAGCCGCGGCCGCAGGCGGCAGCCGAAGAGGTGGTGAGGCTTATCGACGTGAAGCGTCGGTTCGGGACCACGCCGGCACTTGACGGTATTTCACTGAGCGTGATGAGGGGCGAGATCCTCGGCATTATCGGCCGTAGCGGCGCCGGCAAGTCGACGCTGATCCGCTGCCTGAACGGGCTGGAACGCGCCGACAGCGGCGAAATCCGCATCGACGGCCGCGATATAACCGGGCTTCAAGAGCAGGAACTGCAGCCGCTGCGCCGCCGCATCGGCATGATCTTTCAGCACTTCAACCTGCTTTCGGCCAAAACGGTGGAGGACAACGTTGCCCTGCCGCTGAAGATCGAGGGTATTGCCAAGGCCGAGCGCCTGAAGCGCGCCCATGAACTTCTCGAGCTCGTCGGTCTTGCCGACAAGGCGCAAGCCTATCCCGCCTCGCTCTCCGGTGGGCAGAAACAACGCGTCGGCATCGCCCGGGCGCTGGCGGCGCGCCCGGCGCTACTTCTCTCGGACGAGGCGACATCGGCCCTCGACCCTGAGACAACACGATCGATCCTGACCCTGCTCAAGGATATCAATCGTAAGCTCGGACTGACCATTCTCCTGATCACGCATGAGATGGAAGTGGTGCGCGGCATTGCCGATCGCGTTGCGGTCATCGATGCCGGACGGATCGTCGAGGAGGGCCAGGTCTGGTCGGTCTTCGCCAATCCGCAAACTGACATCACCAGGAGCTTGCTTGGCGGCATCCGCCCGCAACTTCCCGATCACATTCTCGGCCGGCTGTCGACGACGACGGGCAGTGAAGTGATCCTCAGTGTCGATCTTGCCGGGCCGCAAGCGCAGGGGGCGCTGTTTGCCGAACTCTCCGCGGCTCTGCCGCATTCCTTCCGCCTCGTCCATGGCGGCATCGACCATATCCAGAACCAGCCGGTGGCGCGGTTCTTCATCGCCGTTCCCGCGCGCGACCCAGCGCTTGCCGGAAAGGTCGAACAATTCCTGACGGCCCGGTCCGCCCGGGTGGAGGTGCTTGGCTATGACACCGATCATGCTTGAACTGCTTCTTCGCTCGCTTTGGGAGACGGTCCTGATGACAGTCGCCTCGGGGGTGATTTCGCTCGTCGCAGGTCTGCCGCTCGGCCTTGCCCTCGTCGTCACGGCGCGCGGCGGCATCGCCGAAAATCTCTGGATCAACCGCGTGCTCGGTGCCGCCATCAACGGCTTCCGCTCGGTGCCATTCATCATCCTGCTGGTGGCGCTGATCCCGCTGACGCGGCTGATCGTCGGTACCGCGCTCGGCACCGGGGCGGCCATCGTGCCGCTCGCCATCGCCGCGACACCCTACTATGCGCGCATCGCAGAGGTGTCGTTGCGAGAGGTCGACCGCGGGCTGATCGATGCCGTGCGCGCCATGGGCGGCAATCGCTGGACCATCATTCGCGAGGTGCTGGTGCCTGAAGCGCTGCCGGGCATCGTCGCCGGCTTCACCGTCACCCTGGTGACGCTGATCGGCGCCTCGGCCATGGCGGGCGCGATCGGCGCCGGCGGCCTCGGCGACCTTGCCATTCGCTATGGCTATCAGCGCTTCGAAACCAATGTCATGATCGCAGTGGTCGCTGTCCTCGTCATACTCGTCTGCGGCATCCAGTGGCTCGGCGACCGACTAATCGCCAAGCTCGACCACAGATAGGTCATAGTCGGAGGCTTGCGGCGGGTGAATGGCGTGCTGTGTTAATTGTCCTAAGGCTGTATCGCGTGATCCACCTGTGAAGTGATAAGGTGGCGATGAAGCAGCCGGAGGAACGCATGACGAAGAAGACGCTGTCGGATTGGGCGGAGCTTGCGCAGAAGGAGCTGCGCGCCTCACCCGAAACCCTGACCTGGCACACGCCGGAAGGCATCGCTGTCAAGCCGCTCTATACCGCTGAGGACCTCGAAGGCGCCGCGCATCTCGGCTCGCTGCCCGGTTTTGCGCCCTTTACCCGCGGACCGCGCGCGACGATGTATGCCGGCCGGCCATGGACCATTCGCCAATATGCCGGCTTCTCCACAGCAGAGGAATCGAACGCCTTTTATCGCCGCAATCTCGCTGCCGGCCAGAAGGGCCTGTCGGTCGCCTTCGATCTTGCCACCCATCGCGGTTATGACAGCGACCACCCTCGCGTCGAGGGCGATGTCGGCAAGGCGGGCGTCGCGATCGACAGCGTAGAGGACATGAAAATCCTGTTCGACGGCATTCCGCTTGGTGACATGTCGGTCTCAATGACCATGAACGGCGCCGTTATTCCGATCCTCGCTTCCTTCATCGTCGCCGGCGAAGAGCAGGGCGTGCCGAGGGCCGAGCTGTCGGGAACCATTCAGAACGACATCCTCAAGGAGTTCATGGTCCGCAACACCTATATCTATCCGCCAGAACCTTCGATGCGGATCGTTGCCGACATAATCGACTATACGGCAAGGGAGATGCCGAAATTCAACTCGATCTCGATCTCCGGCTATCACATGCAGGAGGCCGGCGCGACGCTGGTCCAGGAGCTTGCCTTCACGCTGGCCGACGGCCGCGAATATGTCAGGGCGGCAATTGCCAAGGGTCTCAACGTCGATGATTTCGCCGGAAGACTCTCCTTCTTCTTTGCGATCGGCATGAACTTCTTCATGGAGGCGGCGAAGCTGCGCGCCGCCCGGCTGCTCTGGACCCGCATCATGGAGGAGTTCCGGCCGAAGAAGGCATCCTCGCTGATGCTTCGCACCCATTGCCAGACCTCCGGCGTTTCATTGCAGGAGCAGGATCCCTACAACAACATCATCCGCACTGCCTTCGAGGCGATGTCGGCCGTGCTCGGCGGCACGCAGTCGCTGCACACCAACTCCTTCGACGAGGCGATTGCGCTGCCGACGGAATTCTCCGCCCGCATCGCCCGCAACACCCAGCTAATCCTCCAGCATGAAACCGGAGTGACCAAGGTGGTCGATCCGCTGGCGGGCTCCTATTATGTCGAGAGCCTGACGAAGGAACTCGCCGACAAGGCCTGGGCTCTAATCGAGGAGGTGGAAGCGCTTGGCGGCATGACGAAGGCTGTCAACGACGGTTTGCCGAAGCGGCTGATCGAGGAAGCGGCGGCGCGCCGCCAGGCCGCCGTCGACAAGGGCGAGGAGGTCATCGTCGGGGTTAACCGCTACAGGCTCGACAACGAACAGCCGATCGACATTTTGGAGATCGACAACAGCAAAGTGCGCAACGCGCAGATCCGCCGCATCGAGGAGACGAAGCGGCGGCGCGATAGCAGTGCCGTGCGCGAAACGCTGGCCGCTCTGGCAGAAACCGCACGCAGCGGCAAGGGCAATCTGCTGGCGGCCGCCATCGAGGCGGCGCGGGCCCGCGCCACTGTCGGCGAGATATCGGATGCGATGCGCGCTGCCTTTGGTGATCATGCCGCGACACCTGATGTCATCAGGGGAGTCTATGGCGAAGCCTATGACAATGAGCCGGAACTTGCCGTCCTGAGGGAGCGTATGGCAGGGGTGACGGAAGCGATGGGGTACCGGCCGAAAATCATGGTCGCCAAGCTTGGTCAGGACGGGCACGACCGGGGCGCTAAAGTGATCGCCTCGGCCTTCGGCGACATCGGCTTCGACGTGCTCGCCGGTCCGCTGTTTCAGACGCCTGACGAGGCTGTCGAGTTGGCGCTTGATCGAAAGGTCAATGTCGTCGGCGTCTCGTCGCTCGCCGCGGGCCACAGGACGCTGCTGCCGCAGTTGGTCGAGAGGCTCAGGGAAAAGGGTGGCGACGATGTCATCGTCGTCTGCGGCGGCGTCATCCCACGACAGGACTATGAATTCCTTCATGAACACGGCGTTGCGGCCGTGTTCGGCCCGGGCACGAACGTTCTGGAAGCGGCAAACTCCGTTCTCGACCTGCTAGAGGGCAAACGGCGAAACCAGTAGTTCATAAAATCTGCGCAGCCGGAGGCAAACCGCTGCGCACTTTGCTTAGAGCAACCCGCGCGTCGCAAGGTTGCGCATCAGCGCCGATATGCCGAAGGTCCACGGCGGGCATTCGGTGGAGAGGCGCACGGTATTGACGAGCGTGCCGAGCCCGGCCGAGGAAATCTCGACGACATCGCCGATCTTGTGCGTGAAGCCTTGCTTCGGCGCATCACGGTCCTGCGTTGGCGCAAACAGCGTTCCGAGAAAGAGCATGAAACCATCGGGGTATTGATGATGAGGGCCAAGCGTCTGTTTGACGAGATCGGTCGGGTCGCGGCTGATCTGTGACATCGAGCTTTTCCCATGCATCACGAAGCCGTCCTGACCCGTTACCTTCAGATCGAGTTCGGCCTTGCGCACGTCATCCAGTCCATACCCGTCATCAAACAGACGGACGAAAGGTCCGATCGAGCAGGAGGCGTTGTTGTCCTTGGCCTTGCCGAGCAGGAGCGCCGAGCGCCCTTCGACATCGCGAAGGTTGACGTCATTGCCGAGCGTCGCACCCTTGATTTCACCGCGGCTGTTGACCGCGAGCACGATTTCCGGCTCCGGATTGTTCCATGTCGAGATCGGATGCAGGCCGACATCGGCACCCCAGCCGACCGAAGAGAGCACCGGCGCCTTGGTGAAGACCTCGGCATCGGGGCCGATGCCGACCTCAAGATATTGCGACCACATGCCCTCGTCGATCAGCGCTTGCTTGACCTTGGCGGCCTCGGGCGAGCCGGCCTTGAGGTTGGTGAGACTGCCGCCGATCAGCGCGCTGACGCGCTCACGGATCGAGGCGGCACGATCGGGATTGCCGGCCGCCTTCTCCTCGATGACGCGTTCGATCATCGACTGGGCAAAGGTGACGCCGCAGGCCTTGACCGCCTGCAGGTCGGCGGGCGCTAAGAGGTAGGGTCGTCCGGCATCCGGCTTTCCGGTGCTGTTGGCGGCAATCTCCTCCAGAGGACCGATCTCCTTGCCACTTGCGGCTCGGACGAAGCCCGCGGCATTCTGGCTCTCGACCAGGGCGCTCAGCGTCGGCGCCTCGTGCGAGGTGATGTCGATGAGCATTCCGTCACGAAGCGTCACGATGCTCGGGCCGGCAACTTCGGGATTCCAGACGCGCCCGACAAAAATTCCGCCGGAAGCGGCAGCATCGAGAAGGGGATGAGACATGGTGATCCTCCGTTACAGGCAGCGCGAGCGCTCTTGAAAGAATTCCGAGATTGTTGCCGCCCTCCAGCCCGGCGGCCGGCGAAATCGATCACATTCGGCCGAGCGGAGCAAGATAGGCGGGGGAAAAAGACTTTTGCCCGATCGGATTGAAAAGCGGATCTGCTGCCTGCATCAAGTCGAATGAAGGTCACAAATAACTATTTAGATACATAATAAGCTTTATTTTTCAGATGGTTGAATACGAACACTGGCGATTTCACCCCCCAGCTTGCCTTGACAGGAGCCTGCTTTCGTTATCTGTTTTGGCCGATATGGAGGATGCCGGCACCAGCCGGCCGCACGAAAATCCCGGGAGGATATTACAGCGATGTTGAGATTTGCCGTCGTCGGAATCGACCATGGGCATACGTTCGATCACGTGAAGGGACTGCTCGCCGCAGGCGGCGAGTTCGTTGGCTATTGCCCGCAGACCTCCGTGCCGGCATTGCGGGAAGCCTTCGAGAAGACCTATCCCGATGCGCCGCAGATCGACCGGGAGAAACTGTTCGACGATCCCTCGATTGATGTCATCTGCATTTCCGCCATTCCGCGTGACCGGGCCGGACTCGCCATCCGCGCGATGAAAGCGGGCAAGGACGTGATGACCGACAAGCCGGGTGTGACGACCTTTGCCCAGCTCGAGGAGGTTAAGCGCACCGTTGCCGAGACCGGCAAGATCTTCTCCATCTGCTTTTCCGAGCGCCATTGTGTGCGCTCCGCCGTCAAGGCCGGCAAGCTGGTTAAGGAAGGTGCGATCGGCAAGGTCATTCAGACGCTCGGCGTCGGTCCGCACCGGCTGCAGCTGCCGACCCGACCCGATTGGTTCTTCGATCCGGAATATTTCGGCGGCATCATCGTCGACATCGCCTCGCACCAGGTCGATCAGTTCCTGTTCTATACCGGCTCGACCTCGGGCGAAGTCATCGCCAGCTCGATCGGTAATTTCGGCATGCCCGACAAACCCGCCTTCCAGGATTTCGGGGAGGTGCTGCTGCGCTCCGACAAGGCGGCCGGCTATATCAGAGTCGACTGGTTCACCCCGGAGGCGCTGCCGACCTGGGGCGACGGCCGTCTCACCATCCTCGGTACGGAGGGTTATATCGAGCTGCGCAAATATATCGATATCGCCGGCCGGCCGGGCAAGGATCACCTCTTCCTCGTCAACGGCAAAGAGATGACCCATATCGATTGCGGCAGCGAGAAGCTCGATTATTTCGACGCGTTCACCGCCGATGTCGCAAACCGCACGCAAACGGCGATGACGCAGGATCACGTTTTCGAAGTCTGCCGGCTTTCGCTCGAAGCCCAGACGAAAGCCGCGCGTATCGGCGCTCGCTGAGGAGGATATCATGGCCAGAAAATTACGCGTCGGCGTTATCGGCGCGGGTATTGCCGCGCGGCACCTGACGGGCTTCGGCTGGAACAAAGATCTTTTCGAGGTTCCCGTCCTTTGCTCGCTGGACGAGGATCGCGGCCGGGCGCTGTGCGACGAATTCGCCATTGCGGAATATACGCAGGATGCGGATTCGCTGTTTGCCCGGAACGATCTCGACATCATCGACATTTCGACGCCACCGAGCTCGCATTTCGAACTCTGCCGCAAGGGAATCGAATCCGGCAAGCATGTGATTTGCGAGAAGCCGCTCTTCGGCTCGATTGCCGAAGTCGATGAGATGGGCCGCATCCTCGCCCGCTTCCCGGGCAGGAAGCTGATGCCGATCTTTCAGTATCGCTACGGCTCCGGCCTGCAGAAGCTGAAACTGCTGATCGAGCAGGGCCTTGCCGGCAAGCCGTTCCTGACGACGATCGAGACCCATTGGTGGCGCGGGCCGGATTATTACGCCGTGCCGTGGCGCGGCAAATGGGCGAGCGAACTCGGCGGCGGCCTTCTCGGCCACGCGATCCATGCCCATGACATGCTGAATTATGTGCACGGTCCCTGCGCCGAAGTATTTTCCTATGGGGCGACGCTGGTCAATCCGATCGAGGTCGAGGATACGGCCGCCCTCTCGGTGAGAATGCAGAATGGCTCGCTGGCGACGCTGTCGATGACGCTCGGCTCGCGCAAGGAAATCTCACGGCTGCGTTTCTGCTTCAGCGATCTCGTCGCCGAGAGCATCCTCGAACCCTATACGATGGGCCGCGATCCCTGGGTCTTTACCGCCGGAACCGAAGAGCACCAGGCGCGGGTCGATGCGGCGCTCGCCGCCTATGTGCCGGGCGAGGATGGTTATACCCGCCAGTTCGAGCTTTTCCACAGGGCGATCGTCGAGGACACGGAACCGCCGGTGACGTTGCAGGATGCCCGCAATTCGCTGGAGCTGGTGACGGCCGCTTATTTCTCCCAGCGCACCGGCCGGCCGACGCCGATGCCGATTGCCGCCGATCATCCGCTCTATCGCTCCTGGCTCCCGGAAGAACAGCGCGGGGCTGGCGGCCTCTGAACAATTCCGACCTCGAAGGTCAAACGGTGGATGCCCGGCGGCGCTTGGCATCTACTCTGAAACGCTTCTTGATCCGATCGACCGGCGTTCCGTCCAAAAGCGGAACCTGGATAAGCCGGTCATAGGGCTGGAAGCCCATCTTTGTGTAATAGGCAAGACCGCCGACATTGTCGGCACGAATGGTCGCATTGATGAATTCAAGCCCGAGTTCCTCGGCTGCTGCCAGAGTCGCCGGAAAAAGGGCACTGCCGACCCCGGAAATTTTGGGGTTCATGCGGGCAAATGTTGCGATATCGGCATAACCTTTCGGCGGATCGCCATAGAGGCTCAACGACTGGAAGCCGGCAAGCGACCGATCATGCTCCGCGACATGACAGAGAAGGGAAAACTCGCCATCGATGAACCAATCCGCGAATTCCGCAGCCGTCAACGGCGTCTCGAGCGCGGTTGTTCCGCCGGCCAGAATGATTACGTTCAGGAGACTGCACAGCTCCTCCGCGTCGGCGGATACCGCCCTTCGAATATGCATATGGTTCTGACCCCGTTTTGACTCTGACCGTAGCGGCGACGTCCACAGAGCACAACCGACTGCCTCATCTGCTGCCGTCAACGCCCTTCGATCCTCCTTGAAATCCCTAGACCTTTTGCAATCCGAACCGAGAGAAGCACCCATGCTGAAATCCTTCGAACATGTCGGCATGACGGTCAGTGACATGGACCGCTCCGTCGATTTTTACTGCAGTCTGCTCGGCCTGCGCCTGCATCTGCGCAAGAGGATGGCCGATGGCGCCGAGATCGCCTTTCTCGGTGCCGGCGGCGGCATGCTGGAAATTTTCGCGCCGGCAGAAGGCGCGGCGAGGGCGGTCGACGTGCCGGACGGTGCGGCCGGCCTGCGCCACCTGACCTTCCTGTTCGAAAATGTCGAGGGGACCTTCGCTCGTCTGGAAAAGGCCGGCGTCGAGATCAAGGAGCGGCCGCGTCTGGCAATCAACACCGAGGTTCTGCACAAAGTCGCCTTCGTTCGTGATCCCGATGGCATCCAGATAGAGTTCGCCGAGAGGTAGCTCAGCGTTTGGAGCCGCCGATGACGGTCACCGAGGCGAAACATGCGTTAGTTGCGGAAGGCGCCGGCGGGCATCGTCGTCACCAGGCGGATGTCGCGACGGAAATCGGATGGCGACATGCCGGCGATGTGGCGGAAGGATTTGTTGAAGGCGCTGATCGAGCCGAAACCGCTGTCCATCGCCACCTGCAGAACATTGGCGCCTTCGCTCATCAGCATTGCCTGGGCGCGAGAGAGCCTGAGCAGCGTCACATATTTACTGAGCGTCATGCCTGTCGATCGCTTGAAAAGATTCATGGCATATTTCGGATGCAGATCCGCGGCGCGAGCGATATCGACCGAATCGATGTCCTGGAGGAAATTGGCGGCGATGAAATCGCACATGCGCGCGACGCTTCGCGAGGAGTTGGGATGCAGCTGATCGCCGTCCAGGCTGGCGGTCGTCTTCGATGTCGTCATCGAATAGGGTTCGAATGCGATACGCTCGATGCGCAGCAGCAATTCGTCCACGGCATGCTGGGCCTTGGCGGAATCACCGGAATTGGCATAGCGAAACCAGCGAGCGAAGTTTTCGTTATCAGCAGCGTCCGTTGCCGAGGTCAGCAACGTCTCACCTTTCATAAGACGACTGGAAATGCTGATCGGCAGGCGCAGCCGGAAGAAATAGACAAGCGGCAGGTGAGCACCGGCATAGAGCGAATCATCTGACGATTCGTCCATCTGATGCGGCTGCCCACCCCAAAACAGGCACATATCACCGGCGTTCAGCCGAAACGCGTGATCGTTCATGCGGTAATGCACACTTCCGCGCATGACATAGTTGATCTCGACCTGCGCGTGCCAGTGCGGCATGGCCATGACAGGCGGGTGCGCGTGAAACATCTGCAGTGCCGTCGGCGAACCCTCGATGCTGCTAGCGCCGGGCTGATAGATTGCGCGCGTGCCGACCTTACTTTCCGCCAAATCCATATTCCCTTTTTAGGAGACAGCCGCTCCCTTGCGGATAGTCTAACCGCGTTCGTGAAAGATCGGCAATTGAAAAGGGAGGATTTTCAATGCGCTTCAAACTTCTCGCTGCGACCGCAGCTGTCGCACTGCTTGCTTCCGGCTCGGCCTTCGCTGAGTCGGCCAATCTCACAATCTGGAGCTGGAATGTCGCCGCATCGGCGTTGAAATCCACGCTTCCCGGCTTCAACAAACAATTTCCCGATATCAAGGTCACCGTCGAAGATCTTGGAAACAGCCAGGTTTTCGACAAGACGCTCGCAGCCTGCGCTGCCGGCGGCGACGGCTTGCCCGACATTGTCAGCATCGAAAATTTCGAGGCTGAAATCTTCTGGAGCCGTTTTCCGGATTGCTTCGCCAATCTGAAGGAGCTCGGCTACACGGCCGATATCCAGGCGAAGTTCCCCGACTTCAAGCGCACCGAACTTGAGGTCGGCGATGTCGCCTATGCCATGCCGTGGGATTCCGGTCCCGTCGCCGTCTTCTACCGCCGCGACATGTACGAAAAGGCCGGCGTCGATCCGAGCACGATCAGCACCTGGGACGATTTCATCGCCGCCGGCAAGAAGATTTCTGCCGCCAATCCCGGCGTCGTCATGGCACAGGCCGATTTCAACGGCGACAGCGAATGGTTCCGCATGATCGCCAATGAACAGGGCTGCGGTTATTTCTCGACCGACGGCCAGAACATCACCATCAACCAGCCGGCCTGCGTCGCCGCGCTGCAGAAGGTGAAGGAGATGAAGGATGCAGGCACGCTGACCGCAGCCAACTGGGACGAGAAGATTCAGGCCAACACCGCCGGCAAGGCCGCAAGCCAGCTCTATGGCGGCTGGTATGAAGGCACGGTGCGCTCGACCTCACCCGATCTCAAGGGCAAGTGGGGGGTCTACAGAATGCCGAGCCTGACGGCCGACGGCCCGCATGCCGCCAATCTCGGCGGCTCGTCGCTCGCCATTTCAGCGACCTCCGCCAACAAGGAAGCCGCCTGGAAATTCGTCAATTACGCCCTCGGCACGAACGAGGGTCAGGTCACTATGCTGAAGGAATTCGGTCTGGTGCCGTCGCTGCTGTCTGCCGAGAAGGATCCTTTCGTCAACGAGCCGCAGCCCTATTGGGGCGGCCAGAAGGTCTGGGCCGACATTCTTGCGACCCTGCCGAAGATCGTGCCGAGCCGCGGCACCGCCTTCCAAAGTGATGCCGAAGGCATCTTCAAGGCAACGCAGGCGAAATTCTTCGCCGGCGGCTATCCCGATGCGAAGGCGGCTCTCGACGATGCCGCCAAGCAGATCGCTTCCGCAACCGGACTTCCGATCGCGCAATGAATGACGATGCCGGGCGCTTCCACGCCCGGCATTTCACCCGCCTGCAGCGCGGCCCGTCATTCATTCGTTCGTGAGGAGGAGGCTCGATGCCGTTCAGAACCCGGAGCGCCTATGCGTTCCTCGCCCCCTATCTGCTTGTTTTCGCCACCTTCTGGGTCTGGCCGATCATCGACTCGTTCCTGATTTCCTTTCAGAACACGCGCATCAATCCGTGGAAATACAGTTTCCAGGCCAATTGGGGCCGGCTCTTCTACGACCCTGCCTTCTATAACGCTCTCTACAACACGCTGATCATCCTGGTGATCCAGGTGCCTGTGATGATCGCGCTGGCGACCGTCATGGCCGTGCTGCTCAATTCGCCGCTTCTGAAAGCGCGCCCGCTTTTCCGTTTCGCCTTCTTTGCCCCCGTCGTCGTCGGCGAGGTCGCCTACGCAGCCGTGTTCCGGCTGATGTTCAGCCTTGATTTCGGCATCATCAACAAGATGATTTCAGCGGTCGGCTTCAGCCCGATCTCCTGGTTCGACAACGCCAATGCCGCGATGGCGGTGATCATCCTCGCCGTCACATGGCGCTGGGCCGGCTATAACGCCATCATCATCCTGGCCGGCCTGCAGGCCATCCCCGACGATGTCTACGAGGCCGCGACGCTCGACCGGGTGAGCAAGACACAGCAATTCTTCCACATCACCCTGCCGCTCTTGAAGCCGATCATCCTCTTCTGCGTCGTGCTCTCGGTGATCGGCACGATGCAGCTCTTTACCGAACCCTTCCTCATCACCAATCGTGGTGGTCCGGGCGGCGGCACCGAGACACTCGGCCTCTTCCTCTACCGCCAGGGTTTCACCTCGCTGAACTTCGGTTATGCCTCGGCGATCGCCTATACGATGGCAGCTCTCGCCGTGGTGATCTCCTTTTTCAATCTCTGGATCGGGAGGGACCCGAAATGAGATCCAAGTCGCAATCCCTTCTCGTCCGTCAGATCGCGCTGCACGCCGCACTGGCGCCGCTGGCGCTGATCTGGCTGTTTCCGCTGTGGATGATGTTCGTCTTCTCGACAATGCCCGACAACGGCATCTTCAATCCCGAGATCGTGCTGTGGCCTTCGACCAATTTCGTCGAGAATTTCAAGAACCTGCAGGCAGATACCGATTTCATCGGCGCGATGGTAATCTCTATCGGCGTGGCGCTTATCTATACCGTGCTCTCGGTGATGCTGACCTCGATGGCCGGCTGGGCGCTGGCGCGTTACCGTTTTGTCGGCCGGTCCGTTGTCATCGCCATCATCCTCGGCACGATCACGCTGCCCTTCTCCGTGGTGGTCATACCGCAATTCATCATGGTGGCGCGCGAGTTCAAGCTGGCGAACACCTGGGTGGCACTGATCGTGCCGCCGCTTTTCAATTCGCTCGGCGTCTTGTTCATGCGACAGTCCTTCTCGATGATGCCGGGCGAGCTCTTCGATGCGGCCCGCGTCGAGGGCGTCAAGGAATGGCAGATATTCCTGCGCATCGCCCTTCCGCTGGCGCGCCCGACCATGGCGGCATTGGCGATCATTCTCTTCCTGCATTCGTGGAACAATTACCTCTGGCCGCTGCTCATCAATTCCAGACCGGGGATGATGACGGCGCCGGTGGCATTGGGAACGCTGATCGGCCTCACCAAAGTGTCCTGGGGTGGCATCATGGCCGGCGCGGTGCTGCTGACTGCGCCGATCCTCGTCGTCTTCGTGGCGCTCCAGCGCCATTTCATCGCCGGCATCGCGGCCGGCGCAATCAAGTAATCGGGCAAGTAATCGGGGAAGCCGGATGGCAGAGCTTTCACTTACCAACATCGTCAAACGCTTCGGCGGCTTTGAGATCATCCATGGCGCCAATCTGGAGGTGAAGGACGGCGAATTCGTCGTCTTCGTCGGCCCTTCCGGCTGCGGCAAGTCCACGCTGCTGAGGATGATCGCCGGCCTCGAGGATATTACATCGGGCGAGCTTCGGATCGGAGGCAAGGTCGTCAACGACGTCGAGCCGGCAGATCGCGGCATCGCCATGGTCTTCCAGTCCTATGCGCTCTATCCGCATCTGACGGTCGAGGAGAACTTGAGTTTCGGCTTGCGCATGAACGGCAACCCGAAGGCCGATACCGAGCGGCGCGTGAGCCATGTCGCCGATATCCTGCAGATCACCGAACTGATGAAACGGCGGCCGAAGCAGCTTTCCGGCGGCCAACGCCAGCGCGTTGCCATCGGCCGTGCCATCGTTCGAGAGCCCGAAGTCTTCCTGTTCGACGAACCGCTATCGAACCTCGATGCCGAGCTGCGCGTGCAGATGCGCGTCGAGATCTCAAGGCTGCACAAACAGCTCGGCACGACGATGATCTATGTCACCCACGACCAGACCGAGGCAATGACGCTTGCCGACCGCATCGTCGTGCTGCGCGCCGGCAATATCGAGCAGATCGGCGCACCGCTCGACCTCTATGACGACCCGGCCAACCAGTTCGTCGCTGGCTTCGTCGGCTCGCCGAAGATGAATTTCCTGAAAGCCGCGGTCGTCGAGGCGCGGCCGGGCCGGGCGGTTATCGCGCTGGAGAGCAATCCGGAGACGCGCCTGCCGCTGTGCATCGCCGATCCCATCGAAACCGGCGCGAAAGTGACCCTCGGCATCCGGCCCGAACATTTCGTCGATGGGAGTGCTGGCGATACCGATCTTACCGTTGCCATCGATGTCGCCGAACACCTCGGCAATACCAGCTACATCTATGCCGCCGTCGGCGACGAACAACTGATCATCGAGCGGCCTGAATCGCGCACATCAGGCAATCGAGAGACGCTGACCGTCGGCCTTCCCGCCAACCGCACATTCCTTTTCGACGGCGCCGGCAAACGGCTCCGCTGAACCAATCCCAAGGCAGAAAGACGAAAGAGGATTTCCATGACTTCCGATCAACCGATCCGCTGGGGCATCATCGGCCCCGGCACCATCGCTCGCACCTTTGCCGATGGCGTTGCCCATTCGCGCACCGGCAAACTGGTCGCAATTGCCACCCGCAATCCTTCCAAGCCAGGACTTGCCGAAAACTTCCCAGGCGCCCGCATCGTCGATGGTTACGAGGCGCTGCTTTCCGACCCCGAGGTCGATGCCGTCTATATTTCCGTGCCCCATACCGGCCATGCCGAATGGGCGATCAAGGCGGCGCGCGCCGGCAAGCACATCCTTGTGGAAAAGCCGATCGCGCTTTCGGCCTATGATGCCGAAGCCGTTTACTACGAAGCCAAGAAAGCCGGGGTCTTTGCGGGCGAAGCTTTCATGTACCGGGTGCATCCGCAGACGGAAAAGCTGGTTCAGCTCATCAAGAGCGGCGTCATCGGCACAATCCGCATCATCCGCTCGAGTTTTGGCTTCAACATGGGCAGCTATAAGCCGGAGCATCGGCTTTTCGCCAATGATACTGCCGGCGGCGGCATTCTCGACGTCGGCGGTTATCCTGTTTCTATGGCACGATTGATCGCCGGCGCCGCGGAGGGCAAGGCCTTCCTCGAACCGGAAAAGGTGTCGGGCGTCGCCCATCTTGGAGAGAGCGGCGTCGACGAATGGGCGTCGGCCGTGCTCAAGTTCCCGAACGAGATCATCGCCGAAGTCTCCTGCTCGATCATGGCGCAGCAGGACAATGTGCTGCGCATCATCGGCTCCGAGGGCCGGATCGAGGTCGCTGACTTCTGGTTCGCCTCCGGCCACAAGGGCGGCGTCGGCAAGATTGAAGTCTTCAAGGGCGGCAGCCGAGAAACGATCGAAGTCCGGGAAGAGCGCTGGCTCTATTCCTTCGAGGCGGATGCCGCGGGCGATGCGATCCGGGCCGGCAGGACCGAGTTCAGCACTCCCGGCATGAGCTGGACCGATTCGATCGCAAACCTGCGCGTGCTCGACCAGTGGCGGGCCTCGGTCGGTCTCGAATATGGCGTCGAGAAGGCCATCAAACGCACGTCCAATATATCAGGCGGCGCGGTCACGCGCGGCAACAGCATTCCGCAGCGACAGATTCCAGGCATCTCGAAGCCCGCTTCGGTCGTGACCCTCGGCTTCGAGTTCTTCCCGAACTTCGCCGCCGCCTCGCTGACGCTCGATGCTTTCTACGAGGCGGGCGGCAACGCCTTCGACACGGCCTTTGTCTATGGCGGCGGCAAAACGGAGGCAATCTTCGGCGACTGGCACACCAGCCGCAAGGTGCCGCGCGAGGAGATCGTGCTGATCGGCAAGGGCGCGCACTCGCCGCTCTGCTACCCGGACATGATCGCAAAGCAGCTCGACCAGTCGCTCGCCCGGCTGAAGACCGACTATGTCGACATCTATTTCATGCATCGCGACAACACCGATATACCCGTCGGCGAGTTCGTGGATGCCATGGATGCCGAGGTCAAACGCGGCCGTATCCGCGGCATCTTCGGCGGTTCGAACTGGACGCGGGCGCGTTTCGACGAGGCGATCGCCTACGCCGACAAGACCGGCAAGGCGGCGCCGGCAGCGCTTTCCAACAATTTCTCGCTCGCCGAGATGCTCGATCCGATCTGGGCCGGCTGCGTCGCCGCCTCCGACGACGATTGGAAGACGTGGCTGAACGAGAAGCAGATTCCGAATTTCGCCTGGTCCAGCCAGGGCCGCGGCTTCTTTACCGACCGCGCCGGCCGCGACAAGAAGGATGATGAGGAGATCGTTCGCGTCTGGTATTCCGAGCGCAATTTCGGACGCCGCGACCGCGCCATCGAGCTTGCTGGCAAGCTCGGCCGCAGCCCGATCCATATCGCGCTCGCCTATGTCATCGCCCAGCCTTTCCCCGTCATTCCATTGATCGGGCCGCGCACGATTGCCGAATTGGAGGACAGCCTCTCGGCTCTCGACATCAAGCTGACGCCCGATCAGGTGAAGTGGCTGGAAGGCTGATGAACGAGGGGAGGGGCGCGGCTTCGGACCGCGCCCCTTTCCATGTCTACTTCTGCGCCTCTGACGCCTTCTTTCTGGCGGCATCGTCCATCAGCTCGTACCACATGGCGTTGAGGACGGCGAAGGCGGCTGCCAACGGCAGGCCGAGGATCCATGCGAAATACCACATCGTTTCGTCTCCCTCAGTAAGCGTGACTGTTCTTGTCGGTGACGGACTTCTCGTCGACCTTGCCCCACAAAACCTTGTAGACCCAGGCGGTGTAGGCAAAGATGATCGGCAGGAAAATTACCGACACCACGAGCATGATGAACAGCGTCATATGGCTGGAGGATGCATCCCAGACCGTCAGGCTCGATCGCGGATCGAGCGAGGAGGGCAGGATGAACGGGAACATCGAGAGACCGACCGTCGAAATGATGCCAAAGATCGCGACTTTGCTGAAGAGCAGCGTCATCACCTCGCGCCTTGCCCGCATGGCGATGAAGGCCAATGCCGCGCCGGCAAAGCCTAGGACGGGCGCAATGATCATCCACGAATGGGCGTCGTAATTGCCAAGCCACGCTCCTTTCTCGCTCGCCACGGTCTTCAGCAGCGGGTTGGACGGCCCAATCGGGCTGATATCGCTGGTGATGCGATAGCCGCCGACGCCGATCCACAGGAAAAGACCGCCGAGGGCAAAGAGCACGATGGCGGAAAGGGCGGCGATGCTGCCATAATTCCTGGCCCGTTCCGCAACCGGTCCGCTCGCCTTCAAGACCAGCCAGGCCGCACCATGCATCGTCAGCATGGCGACGGAGAGCAGGCCGCAAAGCAATGCATAGGGGTTGAGCAAGGCGAAGAACGAGCCTTCGTAGAAGATGCGCATATCATCAGCAAACCGAAAAGGCACGCCTTGCAGCACGTTGCCGACGGCAACGCCGAAGATCAGCGCCGGCACGAAGCCGCCGATGAAGAGCGCCCAGTCCCAGCCGTTGCGCCAGCGCGAACTGTCCCGCTTTGACCGATACTTGAAACCCACCGGACGAAGAACGAGCGCTAGGAGGATCGCAAACATCGCGAGATAAAAGCCCGAGAAGGAGACTGCATAAAGCGGCGGCCATGCGGCGAAGATGGCGCCGCCACCGAGGATCAGCCAGACCTGGTTGCCTTCCCAGGTGGCGCCGATCGTGTTGATCGCCACGCGCCGTTCCGTATCGGTCCTGGCGACGAAAGGCAGCAGCGTGCCGACGCCAAGGTCGAAGCCACCTGTCGTCGCAAAGGCGATCAGCAGCACGCCGAGCAGCAGCCACCAGATGACGCGCAGGGTTTCATAATCGATGAGTTCGTGAAGGATCATGGCAGGTCACTCCGCGGCCGGGACGAGGGTTTCGGAAATCAGGACGGCTTCCGGCTCGTCGTCCGGCTCCGGTCCCTGGCGGATCGCCTTGATCATCAGCCTCATCTCGATGACGATCAGCACCGTGTAAAGCGCGGCAAAACCGATGATCGTCAAAAGCACGGTGCCTGCGCCGAGGCTGGAGACGGCCGCCGCCGTCGGCAGCACGCCTTCGATCACCCAGGGCTGGCGGCCAAATTCGGCGACCACCCAGCCAAGCTCGATGGCGACCCAGGGGAGGGGAATCGCTAGAACGCCAATCCTCAGAAGCAGCGGATACTTGTCGAGGTGGCGCCGCGCCGACAGCCAGAAAAAGGTTGATGTCAGCAGGATGAAGAAGATGCCGAGGCCGACCATGATGCGGAAGGACCAGAAGAGCGTCGGCACGTGCGGGATGGTATCGCGCGCCGCCTGAGCGATTTGCGCGTCGGTCGCCTGACGCGGATCGTCGACGTAGCGCTTCAGAAGAAGCGCGTAACCGAGATCATGGCCGAGATCCTCGAAAGAGCTGCGCACTTCCTGGGCCACCTGATCCTGGGCGGGTGCGGCGCGGATCTGCATCAGCGCATCGTAAGCCTTGATGCCGTCGCGGATGCGGGTTTCGGCCTGCTGTTCGAGCTTGTCGATACCGGGAATCTCTGTTGTCAGCGACCGCGTGCCGATCAGGCCCATGACCCAGGGGATATGCACGGCGAAATGTGTTTCACGCGCATCCTGGTCGGGGAAACCGAAGGCGGTGAAGGCGGCCGGAGCCGGCTCGGTCTTCCACATGCCTTCGATGGCGGCAAGCTTCATCTTCTGGTTCTCGGTCGCGAGATAACCGCTCTCGTCGCCAAGCACGACGACTGACAGCGCCGAGGCGAGGCCGAAGGATGCCGCCACCGTCATCGAGCGCTTGGCCAGTTCGATGTGCCGGCCCTTGATCACATACCAGGCCGAGACGCCGAGCACGAAGATCGAAGCGCAGACGTAACCCGCCGACACCGTATGGACGAATTTCGCCTGGGCGACCGGGTTGAAGACGACGTCGAAGAAGCTTGTGATCTCCATGCGCATCGTCTGCGGATTGAGCGCCGATCCCACCGGGTTCTGCATCCAGCCGTTGGCGATGAGGATCCAGAGTGCGGAGAAATTCGAGCCGAGCGCCACCGCCCATGTGGCGACGAGGTGGCCGACCTTCGACAGCTTGTCCCAGCCGAAGAAGAACAGTCCGACGAAGGTCGCCTCGAGGAAGAAGGCCATCAGGCCCTCGATCGCGAGCGGCGCGCCGAAGATGTCGCCGACATAGTAACTGTAATAGCTCCAGTTCATGCCGAACTGGAATTCCATGACGATACCGGTGGCCACGCCGAGCACGAAATTGATGCCGAACAGCGTGCCCCAGAATTTCGTCATCTGCCGCCAGATCTGGCGGCCGGTCATGACATAGACGGTTTCCATGATTGCCAGCAGCACGGACAGGCCGAGCGTCAGCGGCACGAACAGGAAGTGGTAAAGCGCCGTCAGCGCGAATTGGAAGCGCGATAGCGCGACGATGTCTAATTCCATTGTCTTTCTCCCACGGTCCCACGGGGTACGGAGCGTTCCTCAGCGCCGGCTGGCGCCTGAGGGCATGCGGGTCTGGCTCAATCCGGCCGAAGCCGGTCGAGCGCCTTTTCGAACGCCGCCTCTCCGCGGCGCGAAATCTCTGAAATGCGGCCGCCTTCGATGACCGCGACGCAGTCTGCAATCGCGGCCTCGCGGCGGATATGGGTCGCGATGACAAGCGAGCGGCCCGCTGCCATCGCCGACAGGCGCTGGAGCACATCGCGGGCGGTGGCGCCGTCGAGGCCTTCGGTCGGCTCGTCTAGCAGCCAGAGCGGCGTATCGCGCAGGAAAAGTCGGGCAAGCGCCAGCCGGCGCGATTGGCCGCCGGAAAGGCCGAGGCCGCCTTCGCCGAGCCGCGTCTCAAGCCCTTGCGGCATGGCATCGACATCGGCCAGCAGGCCGGCGGCGGCAAGCGCATCGTGCAGATGGGCCTTGCTCGCATCCGGATCGGCAAGAAGCAGATTGCCGCGCAGACTATCCTCGAAGAGTTCCGTCCGTTGCGTCAGCAGGGTCGCCGTCACTGCGGCGACGCTTCCCGACCTCGCCGGCAATTCGCCGGAAAGCAGAGCCAGCAGGCTTGATTTGCCCGCGCCGCTCGCGCCGATGACTGCCAGCCGTTCGCCCTGCCGTAGCGCGAGCTTGATGCTCTCAAGAGCAGGCACCGCGGAATTTTCATGGAAGGCGGACGCGCCAGCAAGTGCAAAGGCATATCCGGGCATCGGTAGCGCCAATGGCTCCGTTGCCGCCGCGGCGGCAAGCCTTGGCGAGATGCGTCTCGCTGCCAGCAGCGTCCGGCCGAGTTCCAGGGCGCCGCGACGCAGCGCCGCGAAGGGTTCGACGGCCGCCAAGGCGACGAGCAGGCCGAGGGCCGCGACAGGCGCGGTGATCGCCTTCGTCTCTCCAAGCGCCGCCACGGCAAGCAACGAAGCCGTCAGCAGCAAGGCCGAGACGAGGCCGAAGCCGAAGATCAGACCGGTTTCGACGCGATTCAGCCCGTCATCGGCATGAGCGGCATAGCTGTCGGCAGCAGCAATCGCGCTCCTCTGGGCCTCAAGCCGGCCGGCCATCAGCAGGTCGGTCTGGCCGGCGACGAGATCGATCATCCGCGAGCGCAGTGCCTCGATGCCATGGGCGCGCCGGCGGGCATGCTTGCGCGCCGCGCGGCCGCCGATCCATGGCAGGCCGAGGCCGGCGCCGGCGAGAAAGAGGCCGAAGGATAGGCCGAACAAGGGATGCATCAGCCCCAGCACCACGATCGCAGCCAGTGCTGCGCCGATTGCGACGGCGGCCGGCACGAGAATGCGGAGATAAAGGGAATCGAGCGCATCGATATCGGCCGTCAGCCGGAAGAGCAACCGCGCGGGGCGGCGCAAGAGAGCCCGGGCGGCACCCGGTTCGGCAAAGCCGCGAAACAGCCTCTCGCGGATCGCGGCGAGCACACCGAGCGTCGCCTCATGGGTGGCAAGTCTTTCACCGTAGCGAGCCGCTGTCCTGATGATGGCGAGCAGGCGAATGGCGGCAGCCGGCGCAAAGACGTCGAAGGTCATGGCAGCCGCGGCCGAAAGGCCGGCAAGCGAGGTGGCTGTGATGAACCAACCGGACAGGCCCAGCAGTGCAATGCCCGCCGTCACCGTCGCTGCCGAAAGCGCAGCACCGAGCAGCAGCGCGCGCCGGCGCTCGGCAAAGAACAGAATGAGGATCGGTCTGATGTCTGCAACAAGGAAACTCATTCGGCCGCCTCCCTCATGACGAAAGCGGCGTCGACGCGGACAGTTCGCTGCATGCGAGCGGCAAGCTGCGGATCGTGTGTCGCAACGACGAGGGTACGGCCCCGTGCGAGCGCAAGCAGGCTCTCTGCCACATCAGCCGCGGTGGCGGCGTCGAGATGGGCGGTCGGCTCGTCGGCCAGAATGATCTTCAGATGCGGATTGCAGGCCGCGCGCGCGATCGCAAGCCGCAGCGCCTCGCCGCCGGAAAGCCCGATCCCGCCTTCTCCGAGCGGCCGGCTGCCATAGGCCTCGGCCACCTTTCCGAGGCTGGCGGCATCGAGCGCGTCCGCCACATTGCCGCGTGAGATGCCGGGCCTTCCGAGCGCAATGTTGGCCGCGACGGTGCCGGCAAAGATATGCGGCTTCTGGCCGATCCATGCCATCGCACCCCTTAGGCTGGCGGCAGTTTCATCCCGAAGCTCGATGCCGCCGATGACTATGCTGCCGCCACATGGCGCCAGCCCTGATATCAGCGAAAGAAGCGTCGACTTGCCGCAACCGCTGGCGCCGAGCAGCGCCAGATGTTCACCGGCAGCGATTTTTAGGTTGAAGCCGTCGAGGACAAGCGGCTCGTCGGCGCCGTAACGGAAGGCAAGATTTTCGAGGTAGATGTCAGGAGCCTCGCCGCCAGCGGTTAACACTGCCTCAGCCGCCCCGGGGATCGGCAAAGCATCGGCAGCAAGCGCATCCAGGGCTTTCAGCGCCGCTTCACCGGCCGCCCGGTCATGCCAGACGGCCGAGAGTTCGCGCAGCGGCTCGAAGAAGGCGGGCGCGAGCAGCAGGATGAACAAGCCTTCTTGCAGATCGAGCCCGCCTGACCAGGTTCCGAAGCGGATTTCGCCGAGCAGGCTGAAGCCGACATAGACGGCTATCATCGCTACGCCGAGTGCTGCGAAAAGCTCGAGCACAGCCGAGGACAGAAAGGCGATTTTCAGCACGGACATGGTGCGCGCGCGCAGCAATTCCGCCTCGTGACGCAGCCGCCCGGCCGTTGCATCGACTGCGTCGAGCGCGCGGATCGTCGTCAGTCCGCGCAGCCGATCGAGCAGGAAGCCGTTGAGACCGCCGGTTGCGACAAGCTGTCTTTCGCTTGCCGCTTGGGCGCGCCAACCGATCAGCGCCATGAAGATGGGGATCAGCGGCGCGGCAAGCAGCAGGACCAGAGCGGCGACCCAGGAGACCGGCATGATAAAGACAAGGATGACGAACGGCACAAGGCTCGCCTTGATGCGTGCCGGCTGGAAGCGCGCGAGATAGGGCACGATGAGTTCGGCCTGTTCGCCGATGACGCTTGCGGCTTTGCCTGATGCCGGCCGGCCGCGGTCGGTCGGCGACGATTGGGAAAGGGCAGCGACAGCGAGTTGGCGCTTGCGAGTGAGTTCCGTGCGTGCGGCGCGGAAGGCCAGACGGCCTCCAGCCGCCTCCAGACAGCTTCTTATCAATCCAAGGGCGAGGATGCCGAAGGCCAGCCAAAGCACGTCGTGCAGCCCGCCGCCATCGGCAATACGATCGACCGACACGGCCAGCAATCCCGCCTGCGGGATCCAGAAGGCGGCGGCCAGCGCCTGCAGCATCGCCGCATTGCGCAACTGGCCTTTTCCCGCGTCGGCGTGCGGCGATAGCGGCTCGCAATTGCGCGGCCGGATTTCCACTTCGTTTGTCGCGTCGAAGAAAGCAGTGCCCATGGCGCTAACTCTTGTTCGCAGGATTCGGCCGGCGGGCTCGGCCGAGCGAGACGACCCGGTCCTTGGCCTCCAGAAGCTTTGTCACTTTCGCGCCAAGCGAGAGTAACGTTGCGAGCCTTTCCGTTTCAAGTTGTTTCACATCTTCATACCAATGGGTCAGTTGTTCGATCAGCGTGTGCATCTCGCCCATGCGCTCCTGGGCATAGCGCTCGGCTTCGCTGGCAGGGCGCTGCATCAGGATCTCGCGCAGAACCGACAGCGTCGGATCGACTTCCCGCTTCTTTCGCTCCTCGGCGAGCGTCCGCAATATCTGCCAGACATCATCCGGCGTGGTGAAGAAATCGCGGCGGTCATCCGGCTTGTGCTTGAGCAGGACGAGGTTCCAGGCCTGCAATTCACGCAGGCTCATCGATACGTTGGACCGCGAGATGCCGAGAGAATCGGCGATCTCTTCCGCGCAAAGCGGTGCAGGGGAGACGAAGAGCAGGGCGTAGATCTGGCCGACTGTGCGGTTGATCCCCCAGCGCGAGCCCATTTCGCCGAAATGGAGAACAAAGGACTGGACAAGAGGCGGAAGATTCATGGTCGTTTCCGTGGCGTCTGTGATTTCAGAAATTTCTGAAACTACTATACAGACTTTCGGACCCGGCCGACAATCTGCAAGACGGCCCTGCGTCAATTTGGATGCCCGTCGGTTCGTTGATCGTGCACCATATATAGCCTGCCCCGGCGCCGATGGATTTGACTTAAATCAAGTCTGTAGCAATTTGCGAGGCGACGAAAAAACGCCCGGCAAGGTGTTACCGGGCGTTTGGTGACTGCGATATCAGGTGCGGCCGCCCCTGCGGGGCCGGCTGGGATGCGTCAGGCTCAGATCAAGCCGGACAGGAGGCTGACGCCGGCGAGGGCAGCAATGCTGCCGGCCGTGCGCGTCACCAACACGCCTTGACGTTTGCCGGCGTGCCCGACGGCGTAGCCAAGCGCGAGGCCAGCGGCGTGCAACAGTGCCGTGGCGACCATGAAACCAGCGGCATAGGCGCCGCCAGCAGCATTTTCCGGCATTTCAGCGCCGTGCGCATGACCGTGGAAAATGGCGAAAATGCCGATGATACCGGCCGCTGCGGCGAGCGGCGCCTTGACATTGAACGCCACAACGGCGCCAAGCACGACGACTGAAAGCGCGATACCAGTTTCAACAAAGGGAACATTGATACCTGAGACGCCAAGGAGACCGCCGAGTGCCATCACCAGAACGAAGGTCGTCGGCACAAGCCATACGGCGCGGCCGCCGAGCTGAAAGGCGAAAATGCCGACCATCACCATGGCGAGAATATGATCGAGGCCGGATATCGGATGGGCAAAGCCATGGCTGAAACCCGCCGCTTCGCCGATCGCGGGATGGGCGGAGGCGACGGCAGGAAGCGCGATGGCGGCCAAAGCCAGCAAGCTGCTCTTGAATGCTGATTTCATTGCTCGATCCCCTCTTAAGTTCTCCGGTATGCGGCGGCGGCCAGCACGAGCACGGTTCAAAGACGTGCGCGCAGGCTAGTTCAAGGAATTTACGTCGTCAACGAAAACTCTAAGAAATAGCAAGGCGATTCAATTGCTTATCTGATAGGCAAATGCCGCTTTCGACAGCGATCGCCGCTTCCACGCGATGTAGCGAAGCATCACGAACTGGAAAGCGTTTCGCACAGAAGCTATCAATCGAAGAGCCGAGGCGGCGCCTACCGCCGCGATGGAGGAGATGTCCATGACGAATGCCGAACGACCGCTGGCGATCAGCGCGCCCGAGCCGCGCACGCTCGACCTGATCTTCAGCGACAAGGCGCGCACCGAACTGCATGCGAAATACGAGATCGTCGAAGCCGATCCGGAGAATATCGCCGGTCTCGGCGACGAAATCCTCGGCCGGGCCCGCTACATCATCGGTCAGCCGCCGCTTTCGGCCGAAACGCTCGCCAGAATGCCGGCTCTGCGCTCGATCCTCAACGTCGAAAGCAATCTTCTGAACAACATGCCCTATGACCTGCTCTTCGAGCGCGGTATCCATGTCGTGACGACAGGCCAGGTCTTTGCCGAGCCGGTCGCCGAAATCGGGCTCGGCTTTGCGCTCGCACTGGCGCGCGGGATCATCGATGCGGACGTCGCCTTTCGCGAAGGCAGCGAGCTTTGGGGCGGGGAGGGCAATGCAGGTGCGCGGCTGATCGCCGGTTCCGAGATCGGCATCGTCGGCTTCGGCGATCTCGGCAAGGCGCTGCGCCGGGTCCTTTCCGGCTTCAGAGCGCGCATCAGGGTGTTCGATCCCTGGCTGCCACGCTCGATCCTCGAGGAAAACGGCGTCGAACCTGCGAGCCTTGAAGATGTGCTGACGAAGAGCGATTTCGTCTTCGTCGTCGCGGCCGTCACCAGTGAAAACAAGGGTTTTCTTGGCGCTGACGCCTTTGCAAGCATGCGCAGGAGCGCCGCCTTCATCCTGCTCAGCCGCGCCGACGTCGTCGATTTCGATGCGCTGATGGCGGCCGTGGCGTCCGGCCATATCCTTGCGGCGAGCGACGTCTACCCCGAGGAGCCACTGCCGTCTGATCATCCGGTACGCAGCCTGAAAGGCTTCATCCGCTCGGCGCACCGGGCCGGAGCGCTCGACAGCGCCTTCAAGAAGATGGGCGACATGGTACTGGAAGACATGGACCTGATGGATCGCGGTCTGCCGCCGATGCGCTGCAAGCGGGCCGAACGCGAGACCGTCTCCCGCATACGCTCCAAGCCGGTGGCAGTGAATTAGAAATGCCGCCCAAGCTGGTTGTCAGCTTGGTGGCATCCATAGCGGCTGGTTTTTTAGGCGGCGCGCTGGCCGGTGCCCTGAATCGCAGCGAGCTTCCAATCCGCGCCCGGCTTGCGCACGAAGGTCCAGATTTCGATGCTTTCACTCGGACGGCGGTCGTCGCCGGAAACGACACGACCGCTGTCGCGTTCGACCATGGCATCGATGGAGGAATAACGCATGGCAAGCGTCGCATATTCCTGGCCGTTCTCGCGCCAGGCCTCGGCAATATCGCCCTGCAGCAGCCTGACGTCGGAGACACGATTGCGCACGCCGTTGGTGGCGTTTTCTCCCAGTTCCTCGGCCAGGTAGGACATGGCCTCGGGCGTCGTTAGCCGGCGCAACGTGCTGTAGTCTTCGGCGCCGTAAGCGGTCTGCACCTTAGTCAGCAACTCCTCGAACTGGTCGAGATCCGACTGGGTCAGCCCGATCTCGTCGCTCGGGTGATCGCGGCGCGACTGCCCGCCGTAACCGGCGCCCGAGCCGATCGCCGGAATCTGGAACGACGAATTGTTCGTGGGCGCCATGTTGAAGGACTGGCCGGCGGACCGGCTCTGGCCGCCGATGCCGTAAGAGGGCTGGCGGCGGTTGGCGAAATAGCGCATGGCGAACATGATGGCGCCGCCGATCAAGGCAATCTGCAGCAGCATGCCGAGGAAGCCGAAGCCGCCGCCGAAACCATGGCCGAGCAGCATGCCGAGAAGGCCGCCGGCGATCAGGCCGCCGATCATCGACCGGCCGAAGCCATTGAAGAAACCCGGGCGCTGCTGGGCGTAGCCGGGCTGCTGCGTGCCATAGGGGGCGGTCGTTTGCGGGCGCGGCGTCATCGAGCGTTCAATGGGGGCAGCCGGGGCAGGCGCCGTGCGGGTAACCGGAGGCGCGCTGAAAGTACGGGTGCCACGGCTTCCGAACCCGCCGAAGCCGCCGGCGCGGCGCGCATCGGCATCGCTGATCGTGGCAAAAACGGTAGCGCTCGTCAGTACGGCAATGGCCGCCATCTTGGCAAAACGCGAAACGGTACTCGGCATTCCTGGTCTCCTGTCATGCACAATCACGGCATGTCGGGATAGAATATAGGTCGTCTTTCTTCTGTTTGAAGTTATTCGGCCGCTTTATTGGCAGACGTCGACCCAGCTGGCGCCGGTCAGCTCGGCCAGCCTTCCTGTGGCGATGCGCACGGCCGAATTGGTCGAGCCGGCCGCCGGCACCACTTCATCGAAGCGTTTCAGCGAAATATCGCAATAAATAGGCAGCGGTGAGGGCAGGCCGAACGGGCAGACACCGCCGACGGGATGGCTGGTGACCGCCATGACCTCTTCGGCATCGAGCATGCGCCCCTTGGCCCCGAAAGTGTCCTTGAACTTGCGATTATCCAGCCGCGCCGTACCGCCGGCAACGACCAGCATCATCTGCTCGCCGACGCGCAGGCAGATCGTCTTGGCGATCTGGGCGGGCTCAACGCCATGGGCTTCGGCGGCAAGCGCCACCGTCGAGGAGCTCTCGGCGGTTTCGATGATTTCGATGTCGGGTGCGTGGGTGCCGAAGAAGGCGCGGACGGATTCAAGGCTCATGGGTGGGATGCTAGACCAGGAAAGGCGCAATTTGAAGCATAAAAGATGCTCGCCGAACACCGCCGCTTGCAAGTGCCGCGGACATCGTCATAATAATTTTGCACACGTGCTCAATTTTGTCATTCGGCCGTTACAACAAGCCCATAGAGCGGGACTCGTCACGTTTTCGCGGGCTTTCGAAGCGGTCGTCAACACCAGTGATGACCCGTCAAAGAGGCCTCACACTGCTCTTCTGGGGAGATGAAGAAGATGACCATTTTGCCGACGTTGAAATCCCTTACTATCGCGGCTGCCATCCTGGCCTCGACCTCCATATTCGCACTTGCCAAGGACGTCACCATCAGCGTCTGGGCCGGCGGCACCGGCCCGAACGACGTCTATCGTCTCGATGCCATCGAGATCGCGGCTCAGCAGTTGCAGCGCGAAGCCGCCCTCAAGGGCGAAGATCTGAAAATCACCGTCGAGAAGAAGCCCTATAGCGCCTGGGAAGACTTCAAACAGGCCTTGACCCTTGCCGCAGAAGCAAAGACCGCCCCGAACATCGTCGTCAGCGGCCATGAGGACATCGCGCCTTGGTCGCAATCCGGCCTGATCGTTCCGATCGAGGATTATGTCGACCTCGATTCCTGGCCGCTCAACGGCATCTACGAAAATCTTCTGAAGATCGCCTCCTACAACGGCACCGTCTACGGCATCCCGCAGGATGCCGAATCCCGACCGATGTTCTTCTGGAAGCCTTACATGAAGGCGATCGGCTACAGCGACGCCGATCTCGACGCCCTGCCTCAGAACGTGCAGGACGGCAAGTATACGATGAAGAACCTGCTCGAAGACGCCAAGAAGATGCAGGACAAAGGCCTCGTCCAGCCCGGCTACGGCTTTTATCCGCGCACCAGCAACGGTCCGGATTACTGGCAGTTCTACACCAGCTTCGGCGGCACGATGGAAGAAGGTGGCAAGCTCGTTTTCGACAAGGCCGCGATGACCCGCACTTATCAGTTTTTTGCCGACGCCGTTAAAGCAGGCGTCACCAAGAAGAACCATATCGGCATGCCGGGCGATCAGTGGTGGAAGGAAGTCGCCACCGGCAAGGCCGGCATCTGGGACGGCGGCACCTGGCACTATGCCCGTCTCGTCAACCAGGAAGGCCTCAAGGATTTCTTCGGAAACGTGATCTTCACGCTGATACCGGCTGGCGAAGGTGGCAAGGCCAATACGCTGACGCATCCGCTCGTCTATCTCCTGACCGCAGGTCACAGCCAGGATGATACGGAGATTGCTGCCCAGCTGGTCAAAATCGCCTCTGAGCCCCGCACCAATGCGTTGCATGCGGTCAAATCGGCCCATCTCGGCATTTCCGAGGCGGAGTCCCAGGTCGATTTCTATTCCGCCGACCGCTGGACCCGCGAAGCCACCGAACGCCTGCTGCCGCATGCCAACGCGATGCCGAACAATTCCGATTTCGGCACCTATTGGAACATCATGTGGAAGAACCTCGAAGCTTCCTGGACCGGCGCCAAGGCAGTCGACGCCGCAGTCGGCGACGCCGAAAGCGAGCTGAAAAGCACGCTCGGCGACAAGATCGTCATCCGCTAAGATCGAAGCGTCCCTCCGGGCGGCGGCGACCCGCCGCCCGATCGATCCCTTCGAGGAGGCTTCCATGAAATCGTCCAGAACGCTCGGCCTGGTGATGATCGCGCCTGCGGCGATTATGATCGTGCTTTTCTTCCTGATGCCGGTCGTTCTGACGGCAGTCTTTTCTATGACGAACATGACCACGGCGACCGGCATTTCAGGAGGTGTCTATCAGATCGCACCCAATTCGTTGATCACGCTGAAATCGGTAATGCCGGAGATCGCGGCCGAGTTGGCCGAGCCGCGCTACACGATCGACGAAGCCGGCCTCAAGGCCGTGGAGAGCCTCGGCCTTGCGCCTGCGATCGCGGCGGAGTTGCGCGCCAAGCACGCCGGCGAGGTCTTTGCGACGCGGCGCGAGGCCGAACGTATGATCAAGGATCTTGCCGAACGACCTTCGACGCGGGAGGTCAAACAGATCTCCGAACAGTTCAACCGCTCCGTCCTCAATACGCGCTTCGGCAGCAAGGAACAGCTGTTTTCGTCGCTGGACGGACTGGGGTTCAAGCTGACGCCGGAGCAGAAGGAAACCGTCGCCAAGACCACCTATACCGGCTGGACCTGGACGACCGACAATTTCTCACGCATGACCAGATCGCCCGACATGGCGCGTGTGCTTTTCAATACCGTGCTCTATGTCGCGCTGGTATTGATGCTCTTCAACGTCGGTTATGCTCTGCTGCTTGCCATCTGGACGCATTACATGCCTGCGACGCCGGCCTCGATCTTTCGCGGCATCTGGCTCCTGCCGCGCATCACGCCCGTCGTCATCTACGTCATGTTGTGGAAGTGGCTCGCCTGGGACAGCGGCTTCATCTCCATCCTGATGGGCAAATTCGGCTACCCCCCGAAGAACTATCTGCTCGATACCGCCTATAATGCCTGGTCTTTCGTCGTGCTGATCAACGGCTTCATCGGCGCCTCGATGGGCATGCTGGTGTTCTCGTCGGCGATGAAGGCCATCCCGAAGAGCCAGTTCTATGCGAGCGAGGTCGACGGCGCCTCACGCTGGCAGCAGATCCGCTACATCATCCTGCCCCAGATGCGCTGGCCGATCCTCTTCGTCACCTGCTATCAGACGCTGTCGCTGCTCGCCTCCTTCAATGAAATCCTGCTCGCCACCAATGGCGGGCCGGGCAACGCGACCGAGGTCTGGGCCCTCTCCGCCTATCACACCGCGCTCAGAAATTATGCCGGCAATCTCGAATACGGGCTGGGAGCCGCCATGGCGCTGGTGCTCGTCGTCATCGGCGTGATGCTGTCGCTCCTCTATCTGCGCGTCTTCAACTACCGCACGCTTGTCGCCAAGCCCTTGATCGAGGATTGACCATGGCCGAACGATCCCAACCCTCGGCAAATTACAGCAGCTGGCCCGTCATGGCGGCGCTTACCATCGTCAGCCTGCCGCTGCTATTGATGTATGTCTATCTCTTCCTCGACACCGTAACAATAAAGCAGCAGGACGCGTTGCTGCCGTCGGGCCTGACGCTCGATCACTGGCGTTTCCTGTGGCAGACGACGCCGGGTAAAGCCAACATCTGGCAGGTGACCGTGAATACGCTGCTCTTTGCAGCCAGCACCACCAGCGTCGTGCTCATCGTCTCTTCGATGGCCGGTTACGTGCTCTCGCGCCTGAACGTGCCGGCGCGTGGCTTCTTCCTTGCCGGCGTCATGGTGCTGCATGCCTTCCCGTCCGTGACGCTGATCATCGCCATCTTCATCGTGCTGCAGATGATAGGCCTCTATAACTCGCTGATCGGCGTCATCCTGGTGAAGGCGGCGATCGACCTGCCGCTCGGCATCTGGCTGATGAAAGGCTTCTACGACACCGTACCCTGGGAAATCGAAATGGCCGGCGTCGTCGACGGCGCATCGCGTTTCAGGGTTTGGCGCAGCCTGGTGCTGCCGCAGGTCAAGCCCGGCATCATGGCGCTGGGCCTGTTCTCCTTCCTGTCCGGCTGGGGCGAGTTCATCCTGCCGCAGGTGCTGGCGCCGGGCAACCAGGTGCAGGTGCTGTCGGTCTATCTCGCTGGCTTCCTTGCCGACGACAACAATTACGATTTCAACATGTTCAAGGCGGTCGGCCTCTTCTACCTCATTCCGGTGCTGATCGCTTACGCGCTCTTCAATAAATACCTCATGAACATCTACGGCGGCGGGAGCAAAGGCTGATGCGCATCCTCCTCGACAATTTCTCGAAGAGCTTCGGCTCCACCAAGGTCATCGAGAACATGCAGCTCGAGGTCGCCGGCGGCGAGATGCTGGCGCTGCTTGGCCCGTCCGGCTGCGGCAAGTCGACGACGCTTTTTGCAGTCTGCGGCATCCACCGGCCGACCGGCGGACGCATCCTTTTCGGCGATCGGGATGTCACGGACCTGCCGAGCCAAGCCCGCAATGTCGGTGTCGTCTTCCAGTCTTATGCGCTCTACCCGCACATGACGGTTGCCGAGAACATTGGATTTCCTCTGAAGGTCAAGGGCGCGCCTGCCGCCGAGATCCGCAAAGAGGTCGATCGTATCGCAGCCCTGGTTCACATCGGCAATCTGATGAGCCGCAGGCCGGCCGAGCTTTCCGGCGGCCAGCAGCAGCGTGTGGCGCTGGCCCGGGCGCTGATCCGCAAGCCAGACGTGCTGCTGCTCGACGAACCCCTCGCCAATCTCGATGCCAAGCTGCGCCTCGAAATGCGTTCGGAGATCCGCCGCCTGCAGCGCGAGACCGGCATCACCGCCATCCTTGTCACCCATGACCAGGTGGAGGCGATGAGCATGTGCGACCGCATCGCCATCATGAAAGAGGGCGAGATCGTCCAGATCGCCACGCCGGCCGAGATGTACAACGATCCGAGGACCGCCTTCGTCGCCGGCTTTCTCGGCAATCCGCCGATCACCTTCCTGCGCGGCGTCATGGAAAACGGCGCTTTCGCAATTCCGGAAAGTGAGATCCGGGTGCCGTTGCCCGACGCGATCGGCGCCGCCGAAGGCAGCAAGCTGATGCTTGGCGTCCGGCCGGAGCATTTTACGCCGGCCGGCGACATCACCGTGACCGGCAAGATCACCTTCGCCGAAACGCAAGGGCGAGAGAATCTTTACGACGTGCGTCTTGCCAGCGGGCCGCTGCTACGCTCGATCCAGCCGGCGCGCAACGATATTCACGTCGGCGACGATGTCGCCTGGGGGATCGACAGCCGCGGCGTGTTCGTCTTCGACGAGAACGGAACGAGGCTCTGATGACCCGCGATTTTTCAGCCTTCTTCCAACGTTACGGCTGGCCGACGGCCAAGGGCCGGCTTCCCTTCTGCATCGGCCATCGCGGCGCCAGCGGCCATGAACGCGAAAACACGCTCGCCGCGTTCCGCCGCGCAGCCGAACTCGGCGCGGAGATGTGGGAGCTCGACACGCAGCTGACCGGCGACGGCGTGGTGGTCGTCTCGCATGACGACCATCTGGACCGGGTCTACGGCATCGACCGGCGCATCTCGGAAATGACGGCGGCGGAGCTTGCCGACCTTGACGGCGTCGACGTGCCGAGCTTTTCAGAGGTCGCCGCTCTCGCTCGAGAGACGGGGACCGGCCTCTATGTCGAGCTCAAGGCGCCGGGGACCGGCATCCGATGCTGGCAGCACCTTGTCGAAATGAACCAGCGCTTTGCCTCCCTTGGCTCCTTCGATACCGCTCAGGTGCGCGAACTCAGGGACGCTGCCTGCGATTTTCCGCTCTCGGTGCTGATCCGCGTCGGCCACGATCCGCATGCTCTCGGTGATGAGGCCGGCGCAGATATCCTCCATCTCTGCTGGGAAAGGGCAGGGGAGCGTCCGCAGGATCTGGTGACCGAGTCGCTGCTGCATCGTGCCTTCGAGGTGGGCCGCGAGATCGTGCTCTGGCACGAAGAGCGGCGGACCATTCTCGATGACCTCATGAAACTCCCGGTTCTCGGCATCTGCACCGATCTGCCCGATCTGATGCGGCCGCCGACGACGAAGGAGAAAGCACTTGGCTGACAAGGTCAAGGGACCGCGCAAGGTAACCTCCTTCGACGTGGCGCGGGTGGCCGGCGTCTCGCGCGCCGCCGTGTCGCGCGCCTTCACGCCGGATGCCAGCGTTTCGCCGAAAACGCGCGAGAAGGTCTATCAGGCCGCCAAGGAACTCGGCTATCGAGTGAATTATCTTGCGCGAAGCCTCACCAACAAGCGTTCCGATCTCGTCGGTCTCGTCGCCGCGGGTTTCGACAACCCGTTCCGCACGCTGCAGATCGAGCATCTGTCTCGGGCGCTGCTCGCCCGTAACTTCCGCCCGATCCTGCTGCCAACCTCACAGGAGGCGGATACTTCAACGGTCATTGGCCAGTTGCTGCATTACGCCGTGTCAGGCGTCATCGTCACATCGGACGCACCGCCGACCGAAATCTGCGAACAATGCGCGGCCGAAGGCGTGCCGATCGTGCTGATCAACAAGGGCAACGACATTCCTTTCGTCGACCGCATCATCTCCGACGACAGCATGGCGGGTCATCTGGCGGCCAGCCATCTGATCGATAGCGGCGTGCGTAAGCCCGCCGTGATGGCCGCCCCGGCCAGATCCTATACGGCGCGACGTCGCAGCGAAGCCTTCATCGCCCGCTGCAAGCAGCTTGGCGTCGGGGCGCAGTTCCTGCAGGTCAAAATCAACGACTATCGGAGCGGTTATGACGCGGCGACCGGCCTCGCCGCATCCGGCATCGACGGGCTATTCTGCGCCAACGACTATATGGCCTGCGGCGTGATCGACCGCGTCATGCAGGGCAGGAGCCGCGACGAGACGCTGCCGCTCCGCATTATCGGCCATGACGACATCCCCCAGGCCGCGTGGACCGCCTACGATCTGACGACCATCCGCCAGCCATGCGACATCCAGGCAGAACAAACCGTCGACCTGCTGATCAGCCGGATGGCCGAACCGGAGCTGACGGCGCGTGTCGAGTCCACGCCGGTGACATTGATAAGAAGAAGGACCGCCTGATGAATGCCGCATTCGACGCCGCTGCCATCCGTGCACGGGCTGAGGCCGCCATTGCTGTTGCGCTCGAGGTTGGACGGGAGACAGCCAGGTTTCGGCGCGAGTCGGATCCCGGCACTCTCGCCGTTCAAAGCAAGGGATTGCAGGACTTCGTCACCATCGCCGACGGGAGAGCGGAGCAGGCGATCCGCCAGGGGCTCATCTCGCGCTTCCCCGACGATACCTTCATGGGAGAAGAGAGCGGCGGGCAATCGGAAGGAGCCGGCACCTGGGTCGTCGATCCGATCGACGGCACGACCAACTATATCAGGGGCTTTAGTTATTGGGGCGTTTCGATCGCCTTTGTCGTCGGCGACAAGGTCGAGATCGGCGTCGTTTACGACGCTGCTGAGGATAAAGTCTTTCACGCTGTTCGCGGCGGCGGCGCCTTCAAGGATGGGCTGCCGATCCATGCGGCGACGACTGCCGATCCCGCCAGTGCGCTCATCATTCTCGGGCATTCGCGCAAAACGAGCTTCGACGAGTATCTCGCGCTTTCCAGGCGACTACATGAGCGCGGCATGGATTATCGGCGCATGGGCGCAGCCGCCATCGACCTTGTGCGCGTCGCCGAGGGCGCCGCTGACCTCTGTTACGAACGTCACCTCAATGCCTGGGATATGCTCGCCGGTGCGCTGATCGCCGAAGAGGCCGGCGCCACGGTTGTGATGCCGCCGGTCGGCAGCCTACTTGCCGATGGCGGCCCTGTCGTCGCCCATGCGCCGGGGCTCGCAGGTGAATTTGCCTTCATCCTTGAGAGCGCGGGACTGACGCTCGCCAGTTAGCCGGGGATGCGACGGCGCCATGCGCGTTCGGTCGCCGGCGCTTCGTCGGTGGTGATCTGGTCCGGCTTCAGGGCCATCAGCGCCGAAAAGTTCCGCCATTCCGCATCGCTGAATCCAGCCTCCGGATCCTTCAAGGTGAAGGTCCATGCATCGACGCGTTTGCCTTCGTCCCGGCAGAGTCCGATCAGGTCGAAGCCATCCTCGGCGGCATCAAGGATCAGCTGCCAGTGGAGATAGACGGTATCAGGTTCGGTCGGACCGCGAAGGTCGGCGCGCAGTTCCATTTCGGCCGCCCTCCAGCCGCTGGCCTGACAGATATCGTGAAGTTTCTCGGTCGGATCGATGCCGCGCATGAGATGCGGAAGCTTTTCCTTGACCGCCACAATGAGGTCGAGACTGCCACCGCTGACGATCACCGAGGCGGTGATGTCACGGAAATGCACCGCAAGATGCTCGATGCCGCGGGTGCCGACAGCTTCGTAATCGTCCTTCATGTCGAATTGCAGCAATGCGGCCGGATGCGTTGACTGCATCATGTCGGCAAGATCCTCGCTAAGGATCAGCGGCCGGGCGCCGTCCTTCATCCTGACATCGCGGAGGTCGGCAACGTTCTTGGCAGCGATTGGTCCGCGGCCCGTCGTTTCACCTTCGAGCTCCCTGTCGTGCAGCACGGCGAAGCCGCCGTCGGCACGCACGCGCAGATCGAGTTCCATCGAGGCGCCTGCCGCAAAACCTTCCGCCATCACTTCGGCGGAGAACAGGGGATCGGCAACGCGCTTGCGCAGCCGGTGCCATTTCAGACGGGTGTGATGCCCCTCGTGCGAAATCTCCAGGCCCTGCGAATCCGCCAATGTCGTCATCTGCATCCAGTCTCCGCGATGCCACTCTCCTGCCTTGCGAGCACGCGATTATCAAGAGCCAAATATTCAGCGGCCGAATGCTGCCACATCGCCTCTGAAGCGGCGGCGGCACCCGCGGACGACCCGCTTACCTGAGCGCTGTGGGGGTCGGCGTCGCATGGCTCGGTGACGGCCTCAATAAAATTCGAATGATCGGGGTTCGCGAGACATTTTTTCAGCAGCTATTATTTGTTCAACCGTTGGCGGCCACGCGCGCCGGTTCGCTAAACAGATTGCGGTAGGCCGCCCCCGGATGCGGCGCGACAAGCCGTGGGCCTGCTCCTCCAAGCTTTTCCCGCAGCGTTCCTTTGGCATATTCGGTCTTGTAGACGCCGCGCTTCTGCAATTCCGGCACCAGCAGGTCGACGGCATCCTCGAAACTCTCGGGCGTCACGGCATAGGCGAGGTTGAATCCGTCGACATCGGTATCCTCGATCCATTCCTGCATCAGATCAGCGACTGTCTGCGGCGAGCCGACGAAAACTGGACCGAAGCCGCCGACGCCGACCCAATCGGCCATTTCGCGCACCGTCCATTCCTTTGTGGGATCAATCGTGGTGAAGGTCTCGACGGCCGATTGCACCGCATTGGTATGACGATGCCGCAGCACCTCATCGGGTGCGAACTGACCGAAATCGATGCCCGTCCAGCCGGAGATCAGCGTCAATGCGCCCTCGAAGGAGGCGTATTTGCGGTATTCGTTGAACTTGCGCTGCGCCTCGGCATCCGTCTCGCCGAGCACCACAGTCTGCAGGTTGAAGGCAAGGATTTCGCGTGGGTTGCGGCCGACGCGCTCGGCTGCCTCGCGGACATTGGCGACATAGCGTTTCAACACGGCCTTTGACGGCGAGGCGACGAAGATGCATTCGGCGTGGGCGCCGGCGAAATCCTTGCCGCGGCTGGAGGCGCCGGCCTGGTAGAGTACCGGCGTGCGCTGCGGCGAGGGTTCGCTCAAATGGATGCCGGGCACGTTGAAATGCTTGCCGGAATGGTTGATCGGATGGACCTTGTCCGGATGGGTGAAGATACCGCTTTCCCGGTCGCGAACGACGGCACCGTCCTCCCAGCTGCCCTCCCACAGCTTGTAGCAGACCTCGAGATATTCCTCGGCGAGATCGTAACGATCGTCATGCTTCGTCTGCGCGGGCTGGCCGATATTCAGCGCGCCGCTGTTGAGATAGGAGGTGACGATGTTCCAGCCGACACGCCCCTTCGTCAGGTGGTCAAGCGTCGAGATGCGCCGGGCGAAAGTGTAGGGATGCTCGAAGGAGAGTGAGGCGGTCAGGCCGAAGCCGAGATGCTCTGTCTCGTGAGACATCGTCGGGATGAGCTGCAGCGGATCGTTGACCGGCACCTGCGCGGAATGGCGCAGTGCCGCATCGACATTGCCGTTCAGCACATCGTAGACGCCGAGCACGTCGGCGATGAACAGCCCGTCGAACTTGCCGCGCTCTAGCGTCTTTGCCAGATGCACCCAATAGTCGAGATCCTTGTAGGTCCAGGACTTGTCGCGCGGATGGCGCCAGAGCCCCGGCGACTGATGTCCGACGCAATTCATATCGAAGGCGTTCAGCCTGATTTGGCGGGTCATGTCTTTTCTTCCTTGAAATTAAGGATTGCTACGGCCGAGGCCGTAGGTCAGGGCCAAGGCCCCGACGAGCACGGCGCCCTTGACGAAATCCTGGGTGTAGTAGGGGGCGTTCAGCATGGTGAGACCGTTCAAGAGCACGCCGACGAAGACGGCGCCGGCGATGGTGCCGAGCACGTTCGGACGCCTGAGATTGAGGACGGCGAAACCGATCAGTGCGGCAGCGACCGAATCCATCAGCAGCGAGCCGCCGGAAGAGACGTCCCCGCGCCCGACACGGGCGGCGATGACGATGCCGCCGAGCGATGCCAGCGTGCCCGACAGGACATAGGCAAGGGTCTTCAGCTTGACGGTCGAGGCTCCCGCAAGCCGGGTGGCGACCTCATTGCCGCCGGTCGCAAACAGCAGCCGGCCTATGCGGGTGCGCTCGGTGAGGATGAAAAGGAGAACAGCGACGGCGGCCATCAGCACCACGGAAACGGGCAGGGTGCCGAGGATGCTGTAGCGGCCGATCAGCAGGAAGGCCGGGTCGTAGGCCCCGGTTGCCTTCGAGCCGTCGGGCAAGGTGAGACCCGCAGAAATCGACCGGCCTGCCGTCGGGATCAGCTGCAGGCCGGAGAGCAGGAACATCATCGCCAGTGTCGCCAGCAGGTCCGGCACCTTCAGGCGGACGATGAGGAAGGCGTTGACGAGACCGACCAAGGCGCCGAAGGCGAGGACCAGCGGCACCGTCGCATAAGCGTCGAAGCCCCACACGATCATCGCGTAACTCGCCGCCATGACGCTCGATGCGGCGACTGCGCCGATCGACAGATCGAAGCCGCCGACGGCGAGCGTGACGGTGACGCCGGCGCCAAGAATGGCGACCACGGAAACCGCCTGCAGAATGCTCATCAGATTGGTGATATTGATGAAGGCGGGCTCGGCGATGGTGAAGCCGACGACGAGGAGCGCAAGCAGGATGAAGACCGCGCCCGCACGCAGAAACGCGCCGAGGGCGGCCAGTGGATTGCGGTCGGCCCGCGGCACGGCGCCTGCCTGCGGCACGGTTTCTTCGTCGATCGTCGTCATACGGATATTCCCTGGATTTCAGGATGAGGGGCGGCATCGTCGGCCGCAGGTCTCAACACGTGGCGGTCGATGACGAGAATGCGGTCGGCCACCTCATAGGCCTCCTCCGGATCGGAGGTCGCAATCAGCGTCGCCCGGTCGGTGCGGGCGCGGATGGCCCGGATAATGTCGCGGCGGGCGCCGACATCGACGCCCTGGAAGGGTTCGTCGAGCAGCAGCAGCCGGCTTGGCTCCGCCTCCCATCGGGCGATCACCGCCTTCTGCTGGTTGCCGCCGGAGAGCGACCAGATCGATGCGAGCGGCCCGGCGGCCTTGATGCCCAGACGGGTGATCGCCTGTTCGGCCTGGCGGCGTTCACGCCCGCCGACAAGGAAACCGCTGGGATACCATTTTCCAAGATGCGGCAGGCTGATCGTCGCCGATAGTGAATGGCCAGGCCACGCCGGGGGCATGAGCGAAGAGCGATGCCGGTCTTCGGCCGCCATGGCGACACCCGCCGCGATTGCTTCGGCCGCACTCTTCGGCCGGTACGGCCGGCCGTCGAGAAACATCGCGCCACGCTGAAGCGCCGTCACGCCGAAGATCGCCCGGAGCAACCTGCTCTTGCCGGCGCCGAGCACGCCGGTGACCGCCACCACCTCGCCCTCATGCAGCGACAGGTCGAAGGTCGCGCCTTCCGGCAGCAGGCTGATATCGCGCATTTCGAAAATCGCCGGGCCGATCGCGGGCCGCGCATCAGGCCGCGCCGCTTCCAGCTTGCGGCCGATCATTGTCTCGATGGCACTCGAAAAATCGATCGGCCGCGAGAAGGTTCCGACGACCCGGCCGCCGCGCATGACGAGCGCACGGTCGGCGATCGCTTCGAGATCGGCTGTACGATGCGAGATATAGAGGATCGCTAGGCCCCGCTTGCGCAGCCTCAGCAAAATATCGAACAGCCGTCGGCTTTCCTCGCCGGAAAGGCTTGCCGTCGGCTCGTCGAGAATCAGGAGATCGGCGCGATTGGCAAGTGCGCGGGCGATTGCCACGAGTTGCCGGTCAGCGCTGGTAAGTTCCCCAAAATCACGGTCGAGCGGCAGGCTGAAGCCGGCGGCATCGAGCATCGCCTGTGCGGCGCGGCGGATGCCGGCGCGTGACACGAAGAAGGGTGTGCTGCAATCGGCGAAACGATTAAGCAGCAGCGCATCGGCAACGGTCAGTCCCGCCGCGCCGACAATATCTGTCGATTGGTGTACGGTGACGACACCGGCTTTCGCCGCTTCGGCCGGGCTGCGCGGCGCGAAACGGTGGCCCTCGAGATGGATCGTGCCGCCATCAGCCGCGAGCACCCCGGAAAGGATCTTTACCAGTGTCGATTTGCCGGCGCCGTTTGCACCCATCAGCGCCACGATCTCGCCGCGCTCTATAGA